>JAUNIV010000033.1 GCA_030523385.1 Bacteroidales bacterium
GGCGGGATGCCAGTCTTCAGAGTCAGAGAATGGGAAAGACGTAATTAGTGGTATGACTGCTAAAGAGATTATTGATAAAGATGTCTTTATCAGTATAACACCTTCGGACATTGCTCAAAGATGTACTCCTGAAAATCCTGCTTTCAGTATTCCTGAAGCGCGTGCGGCTGCTTACCGTTTTTATAAACAAGTTTCTTTTGATGAAAATCAAATAGCAACTTGTAAGGTTAGTACAGGTGCAGAGATAAAGATTTCAGAAGAACTATTTGCATCTTACTTGCGCGAATTAGAATCCTCGAATGAGTGGGTACGTGAAGACTTGGCCAAAGGCGTTGCTGTCAGTCGTTCCAAATTGGATGATGATTATTTTGATCGCTTATTGGATGAAGATTTTTGCCAGAAACAACTTATTCTTGTCAGACAGTTGGTAGAGCAAGAAAAGCAGAAAAAATAAACTTGATTTTTGAGAGTCATAGGCAGAATTGAAAAGGAAGAAATATGAAAAGGACATGTTTACTTTTGACACGCCCTCTTGCTTTGTTGCGGAGGCTCGAGTACGGCATCCTTGTTGCGCCGTTCGTTCTGATGTCCAGTAAATCTTCTAGATTCATAATCAGCGCTATGTGTGTGCCGAAAACAGTCCGTCGCTTTCTCCATGACGGCCACGGTATTTGCTTTTGAGGGAGTTCTTCAGGTTGAATTAAAAAGAATCCCCGCAGTGGCTCAACTGCGGGGATTCGGTGTCAAAAGATACAGACTATTGACCAATAGTAAGTGAGCCTAATTTCTTTCCAATATCTTGGATGGCCATATTCAAAGTCGCTATTTCAGATTCTTTTAGCCGGTAGATTTTGCCGCGCACACTGTTTCCGTTGATGCGCTGGCTGAGCCAAGAGGCACTTTTCCCAAAATAATTTTTGGCAATATATTGCAGGGGGATGATTTCGCTGACCTCTCTTATCTGTTTTTTGATAAGCAGCATCCGGTCTAAGCTCTCATCCAGTTCTTGCATGTCAGACTCGATACCATCCAGTGTGCTTTCCAGATATGCGTGGATTTCTGCTTTGTCTTCCGGACGGGTATAACGGTCTGCTATTTCCTTGAATTTGGCATCGCTCTCTTCTCCTGTCAGCGTGCCCAGTAACTTCAATTCTTCTTTTAGTTCTTTCATGTCAGGATTCTTTTAGTCCCCTCGGGAGAGGGGCAGTGAGTTATTTTTTTAACTTGTCTCTTTTCTTCATCAGTTGTGATAGCTTTTCGAGCAGTTCATCAGCCTTTTCCGAAGGGTCTATGCCCATGTATTGGCATCTGTCTATGTACTGCTTTAAGGCATATTTGATTCTGAAAATCTGAAATTCGATTTCATCCAAATCACTTTGCTTCTTTCTCATCGTTTCGCTTTCTTATGATTAATAATCTCTGTTTCTTTTGACAGGACAAAAATACATAAAATGGTTTTTATGTGCAACGAATACATAAAATTATCTTTATCCTTTTTATAAATTCCCTTCAAAGTTCTTCAGTTCCGGGTACGCTGACAATTGCTCTTTCCTTACATACTTGTTTATCGTGGCTACAGACGAATGCCGTGCCTGGTCTTTTGCCACGCTCAACCTTACGCGGTCGATGGTGTCAGTGATGTCGGTACCTTTCAGACTGTAGAACTGATAAGTATCAGGGAAATTCAATGCTTTGCGTACCCGACTCCATTCTTCTCTGAAAATCCTTGCCCCTGCTTTGTTGAGGCTTGGTCGGAAGCCTTTGTCAAACAGATTCCTTTCTGTTCGGACTCTTGGATAAGCGGATTCCAACCCTGTCTAAGTCTTATCGCTGACCCCCGAAACCGAAGTGCCGCTTCGTCCTGTTACTTAAAATAAAAAAGGTTCAAATAATTGGATACCAATTATCTGAACCTTGCTTTGTTGCGGAGGCTCGACTCGAACGAACGACCTTTGGGTTATGAGCCCAACGAGCTACCAACTGCTCCACTCCGCGATGTTTCTTTTCGTTTACGGGTGCAAAGGTACAGCTTTTTCTGTAAAAAGCAAAAGTTTATGGAATTTTTTTTAGTGATTTGTTGGAGATGCTTCTATAATTGATTGATTAATAGAGATAAATAGAAATGTTAATTAACACTTTCTTTAATATTCTCTGTTATTTGTTTGTGTGATACAAAGAAAAAACGTACTTTTGCTCAATATATTAATGTGCAATTGAAAGAATATGGCAGTATCAAAAACAAGAGCTAAATTGATAGACGTTGCCCGGCAACTTTTTGCTAAGAAAGGGGTAGATGATACTACAATGAACGATATAGCGGTGGCTTCCAAGAAAGGAAGGCGCACGCTTTATACCTATTTCAAGAGCAAGGAGGATATTTACATGGCTGTGGTAGAAACCGAATTGGAAATGCTTTCGGATGCCATGGAGAAAGTAGCTCAAAAAGATATAGCTCCGGATGAAAAGATATTGCAACTGATAGAAACGCATTTGGATACCATCAAAATGGTGGTGTACAGAAACGGTACGTTGCGTGCCGGATTCTTTCGGGATATATGGCGCGTAGAGGCAGTGCGCAAGAATTTTGACCGGAAAGAAATGCAACTCTTCCGTCAAGTATTGGCCGAAGGAAAGGAAAAAGGCATTTTTGATATTGACAATATAGATATTGTAACTGATATTCTGCACTATTGCATCAAGGGAATAGAAACGCCCTATATCCGCGGACAGATAGGAGAGGAGCTGGACGATGAAACCGGATGGGCTTATGTAGCAAAAATCGTGTTTGGTGCATTGGGCAGAAAAGAACAGAACAAGAATTTGATTTAACTTTATAATAAAAAAGAAAATTATGGGATTATTGACTGGTAAGACCGCGATTGTGACAGGTGCCGCTCGCGGTATTGGCAAAGCCATCGCATTGAGATTTGCAGCCGAAGGTGCAAATATTGCATTTACGGACTTAGTGATTGATGAAAACGGACAGAATACGGAAAAGGAAATAGCTGCTTTGGGAGTAAAAGTGAAAGGTTATGCTTCCAATGCTGCCAACTTTGAAGATACAGAAAAGGTGGTGAACCAGATTAAGGAAGATTTCGGTTCTATCGACGTGTTGGTGAACAACGCAGGCATTACCAAAGACGGACTGATGATGCGCATGAGCGAAGCACAGTGGGATGCAGTGATTGCTGTAAACCTGAAATCGGCTTTCAACTTTATCCATGCCTGTACGCCTATCATGATGCGCCAGAAGAGTGGAAGCATCATCAACATGGCTTCTGTAGTGGGCGTTCACGGAAATGCCGGACAGTGCAACTACTCTGCTTCAAAGGCAGGTATGATTGGTTTGGCCAAGTCTATCGCTCAGGAATTGGGCTCTCGCGGCATTCGTGCCAATGCCATTGCTCCGGGATTTATCATCACCGATATGACAGCCAAACTGTCTGATGAGGTAAAGGCTGAATGGTGCAAGAAGATACCTTTGCGCCGTGGCGGTACGCCTGAAGATGTGGCTGATGTGGCTACATTCCTTGCTTCCGATATGTCTTCTTACGTATCCGGACAGGTTATTCAGGTAGATGGCGGTATGAATATGTAATATGACTGTCGTTTACGAAGACAATCATGTCATTGTAGTCAATAAGACGGCTTCTGAAATCGTCCAGGGAGACAAGACCGGCGATGTGCCTCTGTCGGAGACAGTCAAACAGTATCTGAAAGAGAAGTATGCCAAGCCGGGCAATGTCTTTTTGGGTGTCACTCATCGGTTGGATCGTCCTGTCAGCGGATTGGTAGTATTTGCCAAAACAGGCAAGGCACTGACCAGGCTGAACGATATGTTTCGTAACAGCGAAGTGAAAAAGACTTATTGGGCCATTGTGAAGAATTGCCCCGAAAAGGCCGAAGGAGAGTTGGTGCATTATTTGGTGCGCAACGAGAAGCAGAACAAGTCTTATGCCTATGACAAAGAGGTGAAGAACTCCAAGAAGGCAGTGCTTCATTACAAACTTATCGCACATTCGCAGAATTATTATTTGCTGGAGGTGGACTTAAAGACCGGTAGGCATCATCAAATCCGGTGTCAGTTGGCCAAGATGGGATGTCCCATCAAGGGGGATTTGAAATATGGTTTCCCCCGCTCCAATCCGGATGGAAGTATATGTCTTCATGCCCGTTCGGTGAAGTTCGTCCATCCTGTGTCGAAAGAATTGATAGAACTTACGGCGCCGGTACCCGAAGGAAATCTGTGGAATGCTTTTAAGGAAGATTAGAGAACTAAAAAAGGGGATGCTTCACAGTATCCCCTTTTCACTTAGGCATCTTTCATTTACTTCAAAACTTCTCCGCTTTCGCTGAAAAGTACAGTGCTTTCTGTTCCTTCCTTATCGGTCAAAACAACTTTGTATGTCTTAGTTCCATCTTCTTTTGTCTCTACCGCAGCTTCCTTGATGGTTAAGTCTGCATAGTCTTTAGAAATAGTTTCCTGCACTGCTGCCGGAAGGTCTTTCACTTCAATAGGAGTAAAATCGTTGATCGCTGTTACGGTCTCAGACATAACTGCCATTGAGTTTTCGGCAAAAGCCACTGATGTTCCTAATCCCATTACCAATGCTACTGCAACAAATAACTTTTTCATAATTATAGGTTTTAAATTGTTGATACTTTATTTTCTCGTTCTCTGATAAAAGAGTCGCAAAGGGCGTGCCAAACGGAGGTGTGTCTGTTAAGTTGTTGATAAACAGATATCGACATGTGCCGGTAATGGAAGGATGGATGGGGATAACTGTAGAAAGTGTGGAAAGTGTTGGGGAATTATTCCACAAGTTCTGAGGCGGTGAACATAAGAAGAATCAGCAACCGTAGAGCTTCAGTTTGTTGTACAGCGTCTTCCGGTCTATGCCTAACAACATGGCCGCTTTGCTCTTGTTGTTGCCTGTTTGCCTCAAGGCATCTAAGATACGTTTCTTTTCTGCCGCCTCGTCATGCAGGGCAAAGTGTTGTGGGGAGGTTTCAGGTGTGAGTTCCTGCAACTCGTTGCCCAATTCATTTAAGGTGATAAAAGAACCTTGTGCCAACAGGGTAGCCCGCTTTACGATGTTCTTCAGTTGTCGGAGGTTGCCCGGCCAGGAATAGGCTTGCAACGCCCGACTGGCTGCGGCATCAAAACCTATCAGCTGACGGTCCAATTCCTTGTTTGCCTGGTCTAAGAAGAAATTGGCAAACAGCAGGATGTCTTCTTGCCTTTCCCGCAATGCCGGCATACGGAGGGTGAACTCATTGATGCGGTGATAAAGGTCTTCGCGGAAAGTTCCTTTGGCAATGGCTTGCTGCAAGTTTTCGTTGGTGGCGCTGACCAGTCGCACATCTACTTTGATTTCTTTGTTGGAGCCAATGGGGCGGATGCATCTTTCCTGCAGGGCACGGAGCAGTTGTATCTGCACTTCGTAGCTCAGATTGCCTATTTCGTCTAAGAAGAGCGTACCGCCGTTGGCTTCTACAAAAGCTCCCGTCTTGTCGCTCAATGCTCCGGTGAAGGAGCCTTTCACATGGCCGAAGAACTCAGATGCTGCCAGCTCTTTGGGGATGGAACCGCAATCAATGGCAACGAAAGGTTTGTCGGCACGTTTGCTTAGCCGATGGATGCGGTGTGCCACATATTCCTTGCCCGTTCCGCTGGCTCCGTTGATAAGTACCGACATGGGGGTAGGAGCCACCAGCCCCACATAATTATAGAGTTGGCGTGCGGCTTCGCTCTCTCCTTCCAAGAAGTCGGCATCTCTCTTTTCAGACGGTTGTTGGTTGCGGGAAGGTGCGGTATGCGATGAGGCTTTCGGTGCTTTCTGTGCGGGAGCGGCTGGTTGAGAGGCCGATGCTTCTCCGCTTTGCAGCGCTTCGTTGATTTTCTTCAGCAGTTCATCCGGTTGCACCGGTTTCGATATGTAGTCATTAGCCCCGTGCTTCATGGCCTGCACGGCACTCTGAATGTCAGCATATCCTGTCATGATAATAAGAGGTATGGCATATCCGTGCTCTTTCATCCACGACAGCAGGAAAATCCCGTCCTGGTCGGGCAGACGCAAATCAGACAGAACCAGGTCGTATGACTGTGCGCCCAACTGCTTGCGGGCACGTGCATTGTTGCTTGCCGTGTCCACAGCAAATCCTTTCTTGCCCAACCATGTTTTCAGCATGGTGGCAAAGGTCAGGTCGTCTTCTACTATCAGGATGGAATGTGACATTCTTAATGCTTTTTAATTTCTACAAATATATATATTCTTGCGGTTTGTCCGAAATATGGCCGGTATTTCTAATACCTTTTAACTAAAGATTTGCTGAACATGCTCTTCCGCTTGGCGGAGTACTTCTTTAATTTCCTCCATCACGGCAGTTGCCTTGTCGGCTGCCTCGTCTGTAAGTTCGGTTGCCTGTCTATGCTGCTCCAGCCAGACTAAGGAAGGAATACATTTTTTGATGCCGAGCATGGTGAACAGGGGCAGCAACTTGTGTGCTATGGCGGTGATGGTAGCCACGTCTTGCTGCGCTAAGGCTTGTTCCAGCCTTTCGTGGTTCTGACGGGTTTCGGCAATGAAGGTCTGCATAATCTCTGCGGCTGCTTCGGGGTCATCGGCAGAGAAGGCGGTGAGGGCAGAGAAGTCCGGAAGTCCCGATGCTGAGTCGGCCAGAGCAGGAGCCGGTGATTCTTCTTCGGGTATTTCCATCTCTTCCAATGCTGCGATAGTCTCCATCAGTTCGGCAGTCGTAAACGGTTTGTGCAGGCAGCCTGCAAAACCTTGCGAGCGGAAATAAGCCTCGTCCATGTCGCTGCGGGCTGTGATGGCAATCACGGGCAGGGTGCGTGCCTGTGCTATGTCCAAATCCCGAATGGCTTTCAGCAATTCAAACCCATTCATAGCAGGCATCTGTATATCGGTCAGCAAGGCACTGAATGTTTTTTCTTTCAGCTGATGGAAAAGCTCGTCGGGATGTTCGCAACAGGTCACGGTTATTCCGGTATGCTCCAGCATGGCACGGGTAAGCTGCAACTGGATGCGGTCGTCGTCTATCAGAATCAAATGCAGTGACCGTACGGATGCTTTGGGCTTTTCCTTGTTGTCATCGGGTTTCTTGCTGTCCGTCGGTGTGGTGTCCGACGCTTCCGGCAATGGCAGATATACATGGAAGGTACTGCCTTTGCCTTGTTCGCTCTCTATGCGGATTTCTCCTCCAAGCAGCAACACCAGTTTGCGGGTAATGGCCAGTCCCAAGCCGAAACCTTCCTGCCCCTGAGCATTATGCAGGCGGGTGAACTCGTGGAAGATGCGTTTCTGTTCCTCTTCGCTGATGCCACATCCCGTATCGCTGACGCTGAAATGCAGTTGTCCGTTCTCCAGTGCGGCACGCAGACCGATGTTTCCTGCCGGAGTAAACTTCAAGGCATTGGTCAGCAAGTTTTCCACAATCTGGCGGATGCGGAACGGATCGCCCAAGAAAGTCCGGTCCAATGCCTTTGCACAGTCGCAGTGCAGCTCCAGGTTTTTGGCGGCAGCTATCGGCTTAAAGCTGACATACACCGTGTCGAATAACTGGCAAGGGTTGAAAGCCACCCGGTTTATTTCCATCTTGTGAGCGTCCAACCGATGGTAGTCCAGCAGCGAATTGACCAAGCTGAGCAGATGGTTGGCAGAGCTTTGCATGTTCTTCAAGTAAAAGCGTTGGCGTTCTTCCCCGGTTATCCGGTCCAACAGTTCAGTATAGCCCAATATGGAGCCTACGGGAGCCTTGATGTCGTGCGTGATGGTCAGCATCAGCTTTTCGCGTGCCACCAGCAGGTCTTCGGCACGGCGTTTGGCTTTCTCCAACTCGCGGCGATAGTGGTTGCTGCGGGTGATGTCACGCCATATCAGTATCAAGAATAGGATGGCAAGCACCACCGCCGTAATGGCAATGCTCGCCACGGTGCGGATAGAGCTTTGCCTGATTTCTTCCTCTTGCCGATGTCTGTATTGCGCCAAAGTCTGTTCTTCCTCTTCGATGGTACTTAAAAGCTGGTTTACCTTCTGGCTGAGCTTTAGCCCGTTGAGGCGGAGCAGTTGCGTGCGCCGGTTCACGGTTTCCATGCGTTCTTGTTGAGTGTCGGTCACCCGGCTCTGTATGTCCTTTAGCAGTGTGACCACGGTGTCGGCAGGGCTGTAGGCTTCGGTCAGCGTGTCGGTATATTCTTCTTGTATGACGTTGCTCACTTGCGTGGAGTCGGCCTTGCCGGGTGCAAAGACTTCTCCCAACCGTTTGAAGAAACCTTTCGGCTTTTTGTGTATCACGTAGGAATTGGTGTGGGTCACTACCTTTCGGCGCACGTGGGGAAGGCTGAGCAAAGAATCCTGTTCGGCTATCAGCTTGTCTATGTGTTCCCTGTATATCCGGTCCGTACCGCCGTCGTGTATGGCTTTCAGCAGGTTTCGCATGTTCTTTTCCTTTTCCATGAGGAGCGTCCCTACTGTGTCTAAACGCGCCAACTGCACGCTGTCTTGTAGCAGAATGCGAAGTGAATCCACGGCTTCAGTGGCTTGCTGCATGGCCGTTTTGTAGCGGTAGTATTGTTCCAGTTGGCCTGCGCTGAGCGATTGCCCGATGACTTCGGCCTGATAGAGCTGGCCGATGATTTGGTTGGTGACATGCCTGCGTTGGCTCAAGACGGCTTCATCATCGCCCACTTCGGTCAGCGATTGCATTTCTTGATAGATGTAGCCGATGGATGCAAACAGCAGTGCCGTGAGCAACAAGTAGCCAAAAGCCACTTTCAGTTTGGTGAAACGATTGGGCGAGGACATGTCTTTATTGTCTTTAGAGGGTTTCGGAATGTTTCTGCACGGTCTGTGTGCGGAACCTCCAGTAGTACAGTGCCCCTGCCGTGGTCAGTCCGAAGGGGAAAGCCATCCATACTCCTACAATGCCCCAACCCATTACGAAACCGAACAGGTAGCCTGCCGGCAAGGAAACCAGCAGATAGGCCACGAAGGCGATGTACATGACGGGCTTCACGTCCGAGATGCCCCGCAGTGCGTTGGCATAGTTGCATTGCAGCCCGTCGCCAAACTGGTAAATCATCACGGGGATAACCAGCTGCATCACCATCAGGCTCACCGCTGCATCATCTACAAACCAATAGCCAATGTCGTGTCTCAGCAGGAAGATGGGCAGCGACGTACAGACTGCCAACAGCAATATGAGGTGGAAGCCCGATTGGGCCACACGGCGCACCGCAGGCAGATTGCCTTGCCCGTGGAAGTTGCTTATCCTCACTGCCACAGCCGCTCCCATGCCATAATATATCATGAAGCACACCTGCGATACGGTCAGCATAATCTGGTGTGCCGCCAAGGCTGTTGTACCTATCCAGCCCACCATGACGGTGCTCAGACTGAAAGAGGCTGTTTCCATACCCATCTGCATGGCCACAGGCCAGCCTAAGCGATTCAGGTGCAAGAAGTCGGCACGGTTGATCATTCCCTGCAGGAAACCTTCTTTATACACGCGGTATCTTTTGGAGCAGAAGAAGAAAAGAGCGAATGCCACCACCATGAGGATGCGCGAAGCCAGCGTACTGACACCTGCTCCCAGCAATCCCATTTCGGGCAGGCCGCACTTGCCATATATCAGGATATAGTTTCCGATGATGTTCAGCAGATTGCCTCCCAACAATATCCACATGGAGATGCGCGTATCGGTGATTCCGTCAGCAAATTGCTTGAACCCGCTGAACAGCAATACGAAGAGCAAAGATATGAGCAGCACGATGAAGTAGGGGCGCATGAGCGGCAACAACTCTTCGGGCTGTCCCAACCGGTGCAGGTTGGCATAAAGCACGACCATGATGGCTGTGAGCAGCACGGCCAACAGGGTGTTGGCAAACAGGCTGTTCTTCAACACGCGGCCCACCATGCGACTCTCGCCACGTCCGAAAAGACTTCCCACCACGGGAGTAAGCCCGTAGGAAAATCCCGTGGCAAAGATAATGGCCAGTGTAAACATGTTGTTGACAAAACTGGCAGCAGCCAGCTCGTTCGTGCCGTAATGGCCTATCATCAGCGTGTCGGCAAAGCCAAGGATGATGATACCTATCTGGCCGATGATGATGGGAATACCTAAAGTAAAGAGTGCTTTGTAATGCTGTGTGTATAGTCTGTTCATTTTCTTATTCAGTTGGCAGATGTTTTTGCCTTATAGTAAAGCACGGAACAATTCTCGTGCACAAATGTCTGTTGGGCAGCTTGCTTTATCTGTCCGGCAGTCACTGCCCGATATTTCTCCACTTCCCCGTTGATGTCCTCCGCTTTTCCCGTCAGCTCGAAGTAGGCTAAGTTGGTGGCCACGTTCAGATAGTTCAGGTTGTTGAATATCTGTTCGCTCTCGTATCGGTTCTTCACCTTTTCCAACTCTTCTTCCTCCACGTCCGTTTCTGCCAGCAGGCGCAATTCCTGCCACACGGCTGCTTCTGCCTCCTCCAGCGTCACGCCGGGAGCGGGCTTGCCCGTGATGTGGAACAGTCCGTCGTCTATGCTGCCCGATATGTAGGCATCAATGTTGTTGAACAACTGCTTTTCCTGCACCAAGTGTTGTATGAACCGGCTGGAGCGTCCGTTGCAGAGCAAGTCGCTCATCATGTCGAACGCATAATAGTCGGGATGGTTGCGGTCGCAGATGTGGAATGCCATGTAGAGGGCATCTACCGGCACGTTGCGCTCCACGCTTAGCCTGCGTTCTTCGGTTTGCCGGGGTTCTTTGGGCAACGAGCGCGGGCGGACATGGCGTCGGGGTATCGGTCCGAACCATTTTTCGGCCATGGCCACGGTGTCTTCAAAGGTGATGTGACCCGTCACGGCCAGTATGGCATTGTCGGGCGCATAGAATCGGAAGAAGAAATCCTTCACCTCTTCCATGGTGGCCTGTGCTATGTGGTCTATCTCTTTCCCGATAGTGGGCCACCGGTAGGGATGTACCTTGTAGGCAAGGTCGCGCAGCAAGTGCGAAGCATCGCCATAAGGTTGGTTGAGGTTGCGTTGCTTAAACTCCTCGATGACCACTTGCCGCTGCACCTCCAAGCTGCGCGGATTGAAGTCGAGCGAGAGCATGCGGTCACTCTCCAACCAGAATCCGGTTTCCGCATTCTGGCGTGGCAGAGTGATGTAATAGTTGGTAATGTCGTTGTTGGTCCATGCGTTGTTCTCGCCTCCCGCGTTCTGCACCGGTGCGTCGTAATCGGGCACATTGATGGAACCTCCGAACATCAGGTGCTCAAACAGGTGGGCAAACCCCGTATGTTCGGGCGCTTCGTCTCGTGCCCCTACGTCGTACAGCAGGTTCAGTGCTACCATTTGGGTGGTGTTGTCTTCGTGGTGCACCACCCTCAGGCCGTTGGCCAAAGTATATCGGTTAATGTCAATCACGGCTTACTCTATAACGGTTGCCTTCAGAATACGGATGTCATTCACCGGACGGTCGGCGCGGTTGGTTTTGGCAATCTCTATGTTGCCTGCCACGTCCATGCCTTCCACCACTTCGCCAAACACGGTATATGAGCCATCCAAGTGCGGAGCACCTCCCACAGTGGTGTATGCCTGATATTGTTCGGGCGTGAAGTGGAACTTCTCTTCCCGGTCTGCCAGTTCCTGTGCTTTAGCTTCCAGTGTGTCTTGCAGTGCCAGCAGTCCGGCGTTGTCGCCCGCCTTGCGCATCTTGTATATCTCCTTCATGTGTTCGCGTGCCAGGCTGTCGAATATCGCCTCTTCGCGTTGGTCGTTTATCTTGATTTCCATGCTTTGCAGCTGTGCTTCGGTAAACTTGCGCCCTGTCACGATGTAGAACTGGCAACCCGAAGAAGCCTTTTCCGGATTCACATCGTCACCCAAGCGTGCGGCAGCCAGCACTCCGCGCTTATGGAAGAATTTGGGAACAAATTCTGCGGGAACCGTGTAGCCCACATCGCCGTTGCCCAAGGTGGCCGTGTCTGATGCGTGCTTGCTTTCGGGGTCGCCTGCCTGAATCATAAACTGCTTGATGACGCGGTGGAACAAAGTGCTGTCATACACTCCTTCCTTCACCAGCTTGATGAAGTTGTCGCGGTGTTTCGGAGTTTCGTTATACAGTTCCACGGTGATGTTTCCCAGGGTTGTCTCCAGTTTCACCTGAGTACGTTTTTCGTTTTCCATATTGCTCGATTGCTTTTTAGAGCCTGCTCCACACGCTGTCAGCACGGTGATTGCCAGGCATATCATGATACTTTTGTTTAATTTCATACGTCTTTTGTTTTTGAACCGGGTTGTTATTAGGATTAATTGTGCGGCAAAGTTAATGTTTTTATTCCAGTTGGCAATCGTTTGCAGTATATCTTCTCCGAAAAAAGGAAGCATGAAACCGGGAATTTGATACTTTAAAGTTTCCGGTTTTAAAGGACGAAAAAAAATTTTTAAGGCGTCAAAAAAGTTTTTTAAAGCAC
>JAUNIV010000437.1 GCA_030523385.1 Bacteroidales bacterium
TCAGAATGCAGATGCACATGCGCTTGTAGGTGGGTATCTCCTTGAACTCCGATATCTCGATGTCATCCAGATAATCCATCTGCACGGGTAGTTTGTCCGTCTTGTAGTTCGTTTTCTTCTGCACATGGATTTTGATGCCCAAATCATTCAATTTCTGGATGGTGGATAGAGCCAGGCATCCTCCTTTGTATTTCCAAAACTCCTTGCTCACTCTTAACTTCTCCAGATAGGCTTGTCTCATTTCTTCGGGCAAGGTGTCGAGCAGGAAATACATGTATTCTTTCCATGTATAGCCTTTCGGGAGCTTGATGTGGTGCCAGCCCATGGCTCGCGTCCCGCCATAAATGCCGGCAAAGTTCACTCCGTTTACCCGGCCGAGCATTCTTCCCCAGGTGTTGGGGTCGATGGCTTTATAAAGTTTCAGGGTTTCGATGGCTGTACTGATAAAGGGACTTGCCACGCGCTGTTTGTCCAAAGGCACTCCGGCTTTGTAATAGAGCTCATACAATTGGTTGAACGGCCATTTGAAGCGGGCGTATGCTGTCCATATATCTTCCGTAATCCAATCGTAAATGGGGTAGGCATTATATAGGTCGAATCCTAAGCGCCTGGTCCACCTCAGATTATGGTAACTGTTCAGCCGGTTGCTCCCGTATATGGTTCTCCAGCGGTCCAGACTTTCTTGTGTGCGGATACCTACTAAGCAACAGGTGCGCACGGCGTTCATTCTCTTGTGATACCATTCTGCAAACTCCAGCTGGAAATTATAGTCCCACATCTCTTCGTTGTAGAAGGGGAAATCTTCTTTTGTATAGCAGTTCTTGGGCATGGGGCGCACCCAGTTGGCATGCATGCTTTCCTCCCACGGGCGCCAATAGGTCTGGTGCATGGAGGTGCATGTCACCACTTTAAAAGGGACGCACACGTGGTAAATGTCCAAAATGTCCCGATTCTCGCGGAAGGTCTCTTCCACGTATTCCGTTGTCATCTGGTATTGCGCTTCGTAATCCATGTGAAACACACCGATTTTCCGCTTTAGACCATGTTCCCTGATATATTGTATGCACAAGTTGAGTAACACACCGCTGTCTTTTCCGCCCGAGAAAGAAACATATATGTTATCAAACTCATTGAAAATGAATTCGAGTCGTCTTTGGGCCAATTGATAGACGTTTTCTCCTTTTCTTTTCTTGTTATTCATTGTTGTTTGTGTGGTATGTCATTTTTAAGTAATTTGTCCAACGATGCTCTATGCAAAAGTTGCATTTGGCAAAAATCTCTTCGTGTTTGGTCTGTACCACTGCCTGCAGATTGTCTTTGGGCTCTACGGCTTTCAGCAGGGCTTTCAGAATCTTTTCGTTGTCATCCTGCACATAATAGTTATTGATTACGAATGCACTGCTTTTCTTCTCCACAGGCACAAAGCCAACCACACTGCCGTCTTCCATGGCAATGTACCATTCAAAGCGTTCTGTCGTTTTAAACGGATAGTTATTGTTGGCTTTCAATACCTTGGGGTTCATAGCCAAAGGGCCGACCAGCATAAACAGTTCGGGGGAAAGCCCCTCTAACTTCAATATATTCATAATCAAATTCTATTTCTTTTGTAATATGTTCGGAAGGCAAAGGTAGCAATAAAAAGTGAAAATTGGAAAGATGTAGTGGCGGAACATAGCTTTTTCATTTCTGGAATTTTGTGCCGATAATGACTGCCGGAAAGAATAGTACCTATAAATAGTGAGTGAACCACGGTTAAAAGGGGAGAGATTGGATATAAAAAACCATAATTTTTAGGTATTGTGTACCCTATAAACTAAGGATAACTTTGCAACCGAAAAGCAATTCGATAAAAACTATTAATTTATAAATCATGCGAATCAGGAGTTGAAAATCGCTTCTGATTCATGTTTTAAAAGTTTGTAATT
>JAUNIV010000438.1 GCA_030523385.1 Bacteroidales bacterium
TGCTTTGGAGGCAATCACTATTTCGTCTAACTTGCCAAACATTGGAATGGTTTTACCACCAGTATCACCCATATTAGATGAAAGAAACGGCACAGAAACACCCGATGGCAATGCCTGTTGCAGAAAAGAGCTGTATGTCTTAAACTCTTCAAGTATCTGCCCATATTCATCTTTTGTCCATCTGTCATCATGCGTGTTAGCAACGACACACACAATGGAGCTTTCTCCGGAAGCATTCGCTGCAAAATCTGCGGAAATATCATCCGTAATACCGCCTAATTGACTTTCGCTGATATATACAGGTTCTTTCATCTGTCCGCCTGTCTGTTTATTGAATTGGAATACCCAAAGGTCTTTTATCAAGTTCTCATCTGAATTACCTGCCACACTTCGGGTAATGCCAGCATCCTGTTGTCCGAACGAGGATACATCTAACCGTAATGTTACCCGGCAACTATCATCCTCGTCCGGTAGTGTGGCTTCGTCATTGGTGCACGACATAAGCGGCAGGCATAGGCACAGGACAGCAAAGAAAAGCCTATGGCCGACAGCACGTCCTTTCTTATCTATGTATGGTTTGTCTTTCCGCATGATTCTATCTTTTTAAAACTCTACTTCGTTGTTAATCTCATCGTCCCAAGGGGCAACAGGTGTGGTGAACTGTCTGTCACCATACTCGAAATTGTTTTCATAAAGTGCCTCCCAATCGCTGACTGTCAATAGCAACTTAAAGCCATCCTTCTGCACAGTGAAACGGTAGATATTATTGCGTATAAGATTTATATTGCTACGCGTTGGAGTAGTAGCATCTTTGTATTCTGCAAAATAAATTTTATACGTATCTTGATCGTCAGTGAGCTGATAATTGAACTTCACTTCAATATAGGAATAATCATTTTCTCCTTGGTTGTTGTATTCAGGCAGATAGGCGACCCATTTATTCTCTGATTCTTTATAATAAAAGGAAAGGCTCTTATCATTACTATCGTTAGCACCATTAACCAAGTGCAACTCCGGACTCTCCTGTTCATCGGGATAATTTAAGCCATCATACACACCGGAAGGGGCACAATAACCCTCAGCGTTATAACGATGAATTTTCACGTCAGAAAACGCAAGGTCTTTCCATTTATCTTGGACATTGTCCGGCATGCTCGAATCCAACATTACTTCCACCTTTGCCATGGCACGCAAGAGCTTCACTTCCTTTTCAAGCGCGGTTATCAATCCCGGAATGAATTTCACGTCAGTGTATTCCTCCACACCATAGAAAGGTATCACCCGCGTTTCGCTAAGCTGGAAGTTAGTCAGACAATCGAATGTGGCAGTCGAGGCATTGCATATATTATCTATGCTCGTTTCTCCCACTATCAAGTCCTCATCCTTCGGATATGCCGTCTGCGGCCAGTTAGCAAGGACAACAATCTTAAAGTCTTCCAGTTTGCCATCCTTCACAAGTGCCCTCGGAATCTCGCCCACCGCCTCATACGTTACCGAATAGTCTTCATTTCCACTTCTCGATTCTATTTTATTGGGTTTGAATGGAGCAATGAATTTATTATCGGTATCGAAGAAATAAATCTTGTATCTGCCTTCTCTCCAGTCGATATAGTTCTCGTAGTTCACGCCAGACTCGGTCGGATAAGGATAGACATTTCTTGTCGGCACATTGAATCCGATACTGAGCATCTTTTCTTCATCAACGGAAACCGTATCAGCCGAATCTTGGGTGCACGAGGTCGTGACGATCCCAATCAGGACCGCCAACCACCCACTGCGTATATATTTGATCACGAAATTCATAATGCCTTCTTTTTATAAGTCAAATTCATTCAGACGGATTACCCAATCTTTCACCTGAATGACGAAACATTTATAACCGATTACAGGAACATCGGGATTGTCCGGTTCATCCGGCTCATCG
>JAUNIV010000034.1 GCA_030523385.1 Bacteroidales bacterium
CACGCGCCAACAACTGGCCGAAGTAGTGGTCACCGGCGAACAGGTTTCGGGCTCTTTCCTGTCTGACACCGACATGGGGCACACCCGGCTTAGTCCGGATGGCATCCGCAACACTCCCGTAATCTTCGGCGAGGCAGACATCGTGAAGACTTTACAGACATTGCCGGGCGTGACTGCCGGTACAGCCGGACTGGCGGGCATGTATGTGAGAGGCGGAAGCGGAGACGACAACCTCTATATGATAGAAGGGAATCCGCTTTACCAGGTCAATCATGTGGGCGGACTGTTTTCGGCCCTCAATGCCGAAGCCGTGAAGGATGTGGAGTTCTTCAAATCGGCTTTTCCTGCCCGCTACGGCGGAAGATTATCGGGCGTGATAGACGTGCACAGCAAGGACGGCAATACGAAAGAATATCACGGAAGCGCGATGTTGGGGCTTACATCGGGCAGCCTCAACTTAGAGGGACCTCTTGTGAAAGACCGCACTTCTTTCCATTTTGCCCTGCGCCGCTCGTGGCTGGATGCGCTCACGGCACCGACCATCGCCATCTGGAATGCCACCCGCAAGGAGGGTGAGACCAAACTGGTGGCACGCTACGCATTCACCGACCTGAACCTGAAAGTAAATCATCTGCTTAATGAAAGAAACCGCTTGTATGCGGGACTTTATGGAGGCAATGACTTCCTGAAAGGAGGAGAGAAACGAGACGGAAGCCAAAATTACGAAAGCGAGAATACCGGCAGGCTGCGTTGGGGGAACTTCATGGCCTTTGCCGGCTGGACCGGGATGCTCGGCAATCGCCTGTTCAGCCGTCTGAATGCTGCCTACACTCATTATGCTTCCGAACTGAAAGGGAATTATTACGAAGGTATTCCAGAGCATCGTGTATCCAACAATACCTCCATGCGCAACCGGATAGACGATTTCAGCCTGCGTGGCCGCCTGGACTACACTCCTCATGCTGCTCACCGACTGTATTTCGGAGCAGATTATGTACATCACCGCTTCCATCCGGCAGAAGAAAGTTCACGCTTCACGAACGGTTCCACCACCCTGACCAGGCAATACAAATATGACATGCTTCCGGCACACGAAGCAGGGATATATGCAGAAGAAAACTGGACGATGAATAGCCGCATGCGTCTTCATGCCGGATTGCGTTTCAGCCTGTATGCCGTAAGCGGAAAGACTTACACCAGTACAGAGCCACGCCTTTCGGCCCGTTTCCTTGCCACTCCGCAACTGAGCGTCAAAGCATCGTATGCCCGCATGAGCCAATACGTACACAAAATAAGTGACAGTTATATCGACCTGCCCACCGACACCTGGATGCCGATAACCCGTCACCTCCGTCCCATGACAAGCGACCAGCTATCCGCAGGCATCTACTATCACACCCCGACCCGCTCCTGGTCTTTCTCAGCAGAAGGCTACTACAAATGGATGAATCACTTGTTGGAGTACAAGGACGGTTATCAGTTTCTTCCGGCCTCTACTTCGTGGGACAACAAACTGACTCAGGGAAGCGGCCGTTCGTATGGCATGGAGCTAAGTGCCGCCAAAGACATCGGCAAACTGACAGGAAGGATAGGCTATACGCTCAGTTGGAACGACCGACAGTTTGCCGAAGTAAACAAAGGCAAACGTTATCCGGCCAAATTCGACAACCGACATAAGCTGAACATCGTGCTCCTTTGGAAGATAAATCCTAAGACAGAACTGAGCGGCAGTTGGATTTACCAGACCGGAAACCGACTCACCGTTTCCTTTGAAAATTACCTTCCGGTGGGTTCTTGGGGATATACGAACCCGTATTATCTTACCGTAGATTCCGACTTGACACCGCCCTTTATGGGTCCCGACCAACTGAATTACTACACAGAGCGAAATAATTACCGCCTTCCGGCCTATCATCGTCTGGACGTGGGCATCAATCTCTATCGGCCTAAGAAGCATGGGCGGATGGGCATTTGGAACATCAGTCTTTATAACGCCTATTGCTACATGGCCCCCGTGAGCATACACAAGCGTTATTGGTCCAACGCCGATTGTTATTTCGAGAAATTGGGATTAATCCCCACCATACCTTCCGTGTCTTACACTTATAAATTCTGAGAATTATGAAACGATTGCTTTATACATGGTTTTGCTGCCTACTGCTTGTCTCCTGCTATCAGGAAATCGACTTAGAGGAATATCGCACCACTCCCAAACCGGTCATAAACAGTGTGGTATCATCCGACGATGTGATTACGGCATCTGTCAGCCGCACCTGGTTCTTCCCCGAAACCTTGCCCTACGTTCATCTTCCGCAGGCGCAGGTGTCGCTCTACATCAACGACCGTTACGTAGAACAGATGGAATGGAAGACTAAAGACAATCCGCTAAATCCCAACCGGCCCGATACGCTTTTCCTTTCGACCACGATTCCGGCAGAAGGAGACCGAATCAGGATTGTGGTCTCTACTCCCGAATATGGCACAGCCGAAGCCGAAGACATCATCCCTCAGCGGACACCGATAAGCAAAGTGGAACACTCCATCCGCCAAAGGCAAGGGATGTGGCAAGGCACATGGAGGGACTACTACGAAATATCTTACGAGGTTACATTCGACGACGCCCCGGGAACCGACAATTATTATCTGGCAAAAATAACCGGCGTGGCAGACCCGGCGAATGCCTACCACAGCTTTCTTATAGGCGAAATAGACTATATCGACCCTCTGTTCAAAGAACAAGATGCCATCATCGACAGCGGATTGAGCTTCGATGGGCTGAACAAAGACAGCGGTGCCCTCTTCACCGACCGCAACATCAACGGACAAACCTATACGCTGCAACTGAAAGAATATATTACTTCTTTAGACGAATCGGAACTGCGTATCGTCTCGCTCTATTCCCTCTCAGAGGCTTACTACCTTTACCTGCTTTCTCTACAGAAAGTAACAGGCAGCACCTTAGAAGGAGGATTGGGCAACATCGGTTTAGCCGAACCAATCCTGATATACAGCAATGTAGAAGGAGGAACAGGCATATTGGGAGGTTACCAACATGCCGATGCAGAAATAACATTGAACAATTATACAAACTAAAGAATATTGACTATGAACGAAGTACAAGCAAAGCCCTCCCTTTGGTATTGGGGCGAGCCCGCAACGGGCTACAGCATTGAAGAGTGCGAACGAATTTTGGAAGAGGAGCAACAACAGGATTCTGCCTACGCGATGGGGTTATCGCCATGGTCATAGGAGTTCCCTGCGCAGCGGATAATTGCCCCGCAAATGCTCAAACTCTTCGGGATGCTGCTTCAATGCTTCACTGTCGCGCATGGGGTTGTACACCTGAAGGAAAGCTTCTTCCGGGTCTGACGAGTAAGTCATGGGCGGCAAGTCGGGAGGTACGATGCTGAAAGCGATGTCCTTGTGGAAGAACCTGCACAGCGATTCCAACGCCATGCGGGTGGCATTGGATTTGCCGTCGGCCGAGTAGCCTGCAATGTGGGGCGTACCCAAGAAGACCCTTTGCAGCAGTTCGCGGTCAATGTCCGGTTCGTGCTCCCAAGTATCAATCACGGCATCTCTTACTGTGTCCGCACGCAAGGCAGCCAGCAAGGCTCCCGTATCTATCATTTCCCCGCGCGAGGTGTTGATTATGACGGGACGGTGCTGCAAGGAAGCAAAGAAATGTTCGTCGGCCAGATGATATGTGCTGTACTTTCCTTGCCGGTTGAGCGGAGTATGGAAAGTAATGACATCGCATTCGCGTGCCAACACGGACAGGTCAACCAATCCTTCTTCTCCGGCATCGGCTTTGGGAGGGTCGTTGAGCAAGACTTTCATGCCCAAGGCACGCGCCATGCGGGCAACGCGGCTGCCCACATGCCCCACGCCCACAATGCCCAAGCAGGCGCCTTCGAGCCTCATGCCCTTCCGGTGCTTGAGCAACAGAAGAACCGCATGCAGATATTGTTCCACGCTACCTGCATTGCAGCCGGGACAGTTCTGCCACACGATGCCCGCCTTGTGGCAATAGTCCGTGTCAATGTGGTCAAACCCGATAGTGGCGGTGGCAATGAACTTCACGCGGCTTCCTTCCAGCAACTCACGGTTGCAGCGGGTGCGCGTACGGACAATCAGCGCATCGGCATCACGCACGGCATCGGCTGTAAATTCGCCCCCCGGCAGATAGACCACTTCGTCTGCAATCTGCCCGATGGCCTCGCGGATATAGGGGATTTTATTGTCAACTATTACTTTCATCTTCCAAAATCACTTGTGCGGGGACAAAGGTAGATACTTTTCCGAAATAATAATTGGTTGAATGGAAAAGTTTGCATAGATTTGTCAATTCAAACCGAATGTCCGGAGGAACCAAACCTTGAAACGATGGCAAAGATACTGGTAATTCGTTTTTCGGATTTAGGCGATGTGGCACGTACCATTCCGATGGTTTACTCGCTCGCCGTCCGATGCCCTCAACACCAGATAACGGTATTGAGCAAGGATGACTTTGCTCCCTTGTTTGAGCGCATGCCCGACAATGTGTTGTTTCGGGGGATAGACCTGAGGGGAGAGTATGCAGGCCTGATGGGATTAGGTTGGTTATACCGAGACCTGAAGGAGGAACAGTTTGATGCCGTGGCCGACTTGCAGGACTCACTGCGCAGCCGCTATCTGCGCTGGCGGTTCCGGATGAATGGTGCCACGACCGCTTATCGGAGCCGTAAGAGCGACAAGGATTATGCCGATGTGCTGCAAGAGGCAGGTTTCGAAGTATGTCCGGTCTTCGTCTCCTTGTTTGGCAACGGCAAAGGCGACATCCGCTCCCTGCACCCGCTGACGGGAAGCAAGGGAACAGACCGCTGGATTGGCATAGCTCCTTTCCCGCCACACACTGGCAAGCCCCGTCTTACCGACGAACAGAAAGAGGAAATGGAGCAACTGGCCGCCAGGCTGCAAGGCAAATTGCTGTTGTTTGGCAACGGGCGAAAAGAGGCTGCCCTGTTGGAGAAATGGGCCAAGAAGCTGCCCAATGCCATCTGCATGGCCGGGAAACTGACAATGCGGACAGAACTGGCGCTGATGAGCCATTTGGATGAAATGTGGTGTGCAAACCCGGTTTATATGCAACTGGCTGCACTGGTCAATGTCCCCTGCTACGCCATGGAGACAAAGACTCAGGCAGCCCAATAATAGAATGAAGAAATGACAAACGTGATATATTACATAGTATTCGCTTTCTGGTATGTGCTCTCGCTCCTGCCGCTGAGGGTGCTATACGTGATTTCAGACATCCTCTACATCCCGCTCTACTATCTTGTCCGCTATCGTCGGCGCATCGTCCGCAAGAACCTCACGGCTTCCTTTCCCGAGAAAGACGAACACGAAATCAGCCGCATAGAGAAAGGCTTCTACCACTTCTTCTGCGACTACGTGGTAGAGACGCTTAAACTGTTTTCCATGTCCGAAAAACAAATCAAGCGACGGATGACCTTTTCGGGTTCGGAAGACATGATTGCACAAATGGAGCAGAAGCAGAAAAATTTCTGTTTCATCTACTTAGGCCATTATTGTAATTGGGAGTGGATAGCCTCCCTCCCCTACTGGATGCCCTCCTCCGTGCATTGTGCACAAATCTACCATCCGCTATATAACAAAGCTTTCGACAATCTTTTCCTTCGGTTGCGCAATCAGTTTGGCGGTGAGTGCATCCCCATGAAGGAAACCCTGAGGCGCATCATCGAACTGAAACGGGAGAAGCAAAAGACCCTCATCGGGTTCATATCCGACCAAGCCCCGAAATGGAACAGCATACACCATTGGGCCGACTTCCTGCATCAGGACACGCCTGTATTTACCGGAACGGAAAAGATAGGGAAGCAGGTGGATGCCCTCATCTATTATGCCGACGTGAAACGCGTCCGCCGGGGATATTACCACTGCCGGTTCGTGCCCCTTACCCACGACATCAAGAGCATCCCCGACTATGGAGTGACCGACATGTATGTACGCCATCTGGAACAAATGATAAAGGATGCTCCTTCTTATTGGCTCTGGAGCCACAACCGCTGGAAACGGACACGCGAGGAATGGATACGCAGGCAAAAAACTGAAAAAGAAGAAACAAAATGAAGAAGTATGACTACCTGATAGTGGGTGCCGGACTCTTCGGGTCGGTATTCGCCCACGAAGCCCGGAAAGCCGGAAAGCGTTGCTTAGTGATTGACAAGCGCAACCATCCGGGAGGCAACATCTATTGCGAAGACACGGACGGCATACACGTGCACAAGTATGGCGCGCATATCTTCCACACAGACAACAAGGAAGTGTGGGACTACGTGAACAGCTTCGTGGAGTTCAACCGCTTCACCAACTCTCCGTTGGCCTGCTTCGAGGGGAAACTATACAATCTGCCCTTCAACATGAACACGTTCTACCAGCTATGGGGAGTAAAGACTCCGGCCGAAGCACGAGCCAAGATAGAAGAGCAACGCCAGGCGTATGCCCACATAGCCGAGCCGGCCAATCTGGAAGAACAGGCTCTCAAACTGTGCGGCAAGGACATCTATCACCGCCTGATAAAAGGCTATACCGAGAAGCAGTGGGGGCGTTCGGCAAGCGAACTGCCGGCCTTCATCATCCGGCGCATACCTTTCCGCTTCACATTCGACAATAATTACTTCAACGATGCCTGGCAGGGTATTCCGAAAGGCGGATATAATGTGCTGACGGATGCCTTATTGGCCGATACGGAGGTGCGACTGAATACGGACTACTTCGCACACCGCGAGGAACTGGATGCACTGGCCGACAAGATTCTGTTTACCGGCTGCATCGACCAGTTCTTCGATTACCGTTGCGGACGGCTGGAATACCGAAGCCTCCGCTTCGATACCCGTCACCTCGATGTGGCAGATTTCCAGGGAAACGCCGTGGTGAACTACACCGAACGCGCTGTGCCCTACACACGCATCATCGAGCATAAGCATTTCGAGTATGGCACACAGCCCACTACCGTCATCACCTACGAATATCCCGACAGCTTCGGAGAAGGAAAAGAACCGTATTATCCGGTGAACGACGCGCGAAACATGGAAATGCTGAAACGCTACCAAGAGCTGGCTGCCGGACGAAAAGACGTGGTCTTCGGCGGGCGACTGGCCCAATACATCTATGCCGACATGGACGACACCGTAGCCGCCGCCCTGCAACTGTGCAGGAAAACATTTACCCAAGTATGAACCAATCCATTGCATTTATGATGAAGAAACTGCATATCATAACCCCCGTCAAGGATTCGATAGACTCCACGCTCGAAACCATCCGTGCCATCCAAGGCTCGCGTCTGTCTGTCCCCTTCACTTATACGATATATAATGATTTCAGTACGCCCGAGAATACCCGACGGCTGGAAGAGGCCGCACACGAATACGGCTTCCGGTTAGTAAACCTATCGGACCTCACCGACCATCCGTCGCCCAACTACCTGCTCGTTTTGCAAACTTCTCAGCGCGAGGCGATAGAAGCGGAAGCCGGACTGCTTATCGTGGAATCGGACGTGACGGTAAAACCCGACACGCTGCAATCTCTTTACGACGGTGCCTGCCAACGGAAAGACTGCGGTATAGCAGCGGCAGTCACCACCGACGAAGCCGGACAAATCAACTATCCTTATCTGCACGCCCGCGGACGCGAGAACCAAGTGTATGCCGAGAAGAAGCATTGCAGCTTCTGCTGTTCCCTGCTTACACTGGACTTGCTGAAGGCTTTTGACTTCCGCGAACTGGACCCAACAAAGAATTGGTTTGACGTTACCATCTCGCACGAGTCGCTGAAGAAAGGATTCTGCAACTATCTGTTCACCACCCTGCCGGTGTTGCACCGTCCGCACGCCAGCCGCCCGTGGAAGCAACTGAAGTATAAGAACCCGCTGAAATACTATTGGTTGAAATACACCAAAGGTTTGGACAAGATTTAACCCATTCAATCGTTGCATCCCATGAACCATATTCTTCATCCGCATACACTGGTCATACACCCGGACTTCCGGAAACTGGAAACCTTTATCCGTTCCATACCTGCCCGCTTTGCCCAAGGCGAAGGAACCGTCATCCACCGGGGGCGCAATGAGCTGAGGAAGATGGACTACGACGGACAGACGTATGTAGTCAAGTGTTTCCATCGGCCTAATATTATCAACCGCTTTGTATATGGCATCTTCCGCCCTTCCAAGGCAAAACGCTCTTACGACCATGCCGAGATGCTGCTGAGCATCGGCGTAGGCACACCCCGGCCTGTAGCCTACCTGAACATCCGTTCGGGACTGCTGTTCGACAAGAGTTACTACATCAGCTTGGCTTCTGCCTGTCCGCACGTCTATCAGGAACTCTTCGAACGTAAGTTCGACTACGAAGAGGCAGTGCTCCGCGCCATTGGCCGGACCACAGCAACGCTGCACGAGCACGGTTATGCCCATAAGGACTACGGACGGGGGAATATCCTCTTTGCCCGCGCACCCGAAGGCATACGCATAGAGTTGGTGGACCTGAACCGCATGGCTATCGGTCCGTTGGACATCAAAGCAGGCTGCAAGAACTTCGAGCGACTGCCTGCCACGCCGCAGATGCACCGGTGGTTGGCCGAAGAATATGCCCGCATGCGCGGATTTAATGCCGAAGAATGTTATAAACTGATGACTGCCTACCGAAGCACCCAGCCGGGCAAGATAGACGGCCTTTACTGATTCACCCCAAACTGAAAAAGCGAATATGAACATTACAGCCGTAGTCGTAACCTACAACCGCAAAGAACTGTTGCAACGCAACATCGGTTGCCTGAAACAAAACAAGCCGTTGACCTCCATCGTGGTAGTAAACAACGGAAGCACCGACGGCACTGCCGAATGGCTCTCCACACAAGAAGGCCTGACCGTCATTCACCAATCCAACGTGGGCGGGGCAGGCGGATTCTGCACGGGCATACAGTATGCCTGCGAGCACGGTGCCGACTGGATTTGGTGTATGGACGATGATGTATTTCCCCGTGCCGACTGTCTGGAGCAGCTCCTACGGGAAAGCAACCGGGAGGGAGTAGGCATCCTGGCTCCGCGCCGACTGATGGAAGGCCAAATATTCACCCATGACTTCCGCGCCTACAACCTGACCAATCCGTTTGCCTCCATGTATATAGACAAACTGTCGGGACAGGCCATCACCTCTCCCACCGAAATAGCCGGGACGGCTTTCGAAGGGCCTTTTATCCGCCGCGAGGTAGTAGAAAGAATCGGCTTACCCAATAAAGACCTGTTTATCTTTTGCGATGACACGGACTACTGCCTGCGCACCATCCGGGCCGGTTACAAGATAGTGTCTGTCCCCACCGCCTTGATGGACAAACAGCGTTTCTTCTCCAACGACAGTTGGAGCGAACGCAATCAAAAGAAAAAATGGAAACGCTTTTATCAGGTACGCAATTCCACTTACCTGAATCATCATTACGGACGTAATTGGGGAGTGCGCTATCTGCGCGGCTTCATCAATGTGGCGGGCTATATCCTTACAGCCCTTGTTACCTGCCCCTTTACGGATGCCTACCAATGGAAGGACATACCCAAACTGTGGCAAGCCTATCGGGACGGTGTGAACGAGAAGTTAGGCATTCTCTGACGAAGATACATGCGGGAGCCAACGAATATATCTTCATGAGCCTATGAAGATATATTCATCGGCTCATGAAGATATTTACGTGAACTCACGAAGATATATGCATAAATCTTGGTGTTTAAACGGCATCCGTCACAGCACCAATCCATCCAGCAATTCGATATACATCCCGATGGCTTCTTCTATCTCCGACAGCAGGATGTATTCATCGGCCGTGTGCGAACGGGAAGACTTTCCCGGACCAATCTTTACGGACGGGAACTTCATCAAAGCCTGGTCTGACAAGGTGGGAGAACCAAAAGGCACGCGCCCCATCTTCACAGCACGCTTCACAAAAGGATGATTGGCATCGATATGCGAGGAGTTCAAGCGGAAAGAGCGGGCTTTGGCTTCGCTCTGGATATGAGCACAGATTTCCTGAAACAGTTCTTCGTTGGAATAACATTCATTGCTCCGTATATCCACCACGAATGTACAGGTATCGGGCACCACATTGTGCTGCGTACCGGCATTGATTTGCGTCACACTCATCTTCACCGGACCTAACAGGGGAGATTCTTTCGGGAAACGGTAGTCACGAAACCATTGCACATCCTCCAACACCTTATATATGGCATTCACTCCTTCGTTGCGCGCGGCGTGTCCGGCCTTTCCGTATGCCGTCACATCAAGCACCATCAGTCCCTTCTCAGCTATGGCCGGTTGCATTTCGGTAGGTTCGCCCACGATGCCCAAAGCAATGGCAGGCAACTGAGGCAATACGCTCTCTATTCCGTTCTTGCCGGAAACTTCTTCCTCACACGAAGCTAAGAATATCAGGTTATAAGCCTGTTCGGTAGCCGACAGGTGTCGATAAGCCTGAAACAACGACACTACGCTGGCTCCTGCATCGTTACTGCCCAATCCGTACAGCTTCCCATTCTCTGTCTTCGGAGTGTAAGGATGCTTGCGCCAACCGTTTACCGGCTTCACGGTATCAATGTGGGAGTTCAGCAGGATAGTAGGTTTCCGCAGGTCGAACATAGGACTGATGCACCAGATATTATTGCCCGAACGTCCGGTCATGATACCTGTCTCTTCGATATAGTTCTGTAAAAAGTCGGCAGCCGCCTCTTCCTCACGGCTCACGGAAGGAATGCCAATCAGCGAATGCAGTAGCGTGACGGCTTCTGAAGTGTAGTATGCTAAGTCAATCATCTGGATTTTATTAATCAAGTTGTGGGCAAAGATACAATAAAGAAACGAATTAAACACTTTTTGCCATCAATCTTTGATTACTTCGAGCAAAAACAATAAATTCGCATTATCCATCCTGACATGGATAAATAACCCAATTTATATAGAAAACATTTACAAATAGACAATTATGCTACCAATAAATATAAATGAACTTTTAGAGTGCCAGCGGATAGAATCAAACCGCGTGGAATACAAAAGAGGATGGAATCCTACGAGTATTTATCACAGCATTTGCGCCTTTGCCAATGACTATGATAATTTAGGAGGAGGGTATATTCTTGTCGGAGTAGAGACAGATAAAGAAACAGGCAGGGTGATTCGCCCTATCTGTGGTGTACCGGAAGAACTATTGGACGGTATTCAGCAGGCAATGGTCGGATTTAATAATAAACTGAATCCCTTTTATCAGCCACGCATATCTGTAGAAGAAGTAGATGGAAAGAATGTATTGGTCATTTGGGTTCCGAGTGGAATCAACCGTCCCTACAATGTCTCTATTGACGTTACAGCCAAACAATCTAATTCCGCTTTCTATGTACGCTCCGGCACAAACAGTGTGATAGCCAAAGGAGAGGTACTGGAACAATTGCGAGACATGGCAAGCCGAGTTCCGTTTGATGACCGTGGCAATCCGGAAATAAAACTTCAGGATATTTCCCGAACCGACTTAAAAGACTATCTGATAAAGGTAGATAGCAGATTGCGTCACATTGATTTATCATCTGACGAAAATTTAAGAAACGTCCTTGAACAGATGGGGCTAATGTGTGGAGCAACAGAAAACAGAATGATAAAAAACGTAGCAGCCATGATGTTTTGCCACCATCAAGAACAATTCTTTCCTGTCAGCTATGTACGAATGGCCATCTTTCATAAGGGTCGGGAGAAAAGTCCAAATGATTTCACGGAATTACCCATAATCAGAGGAACCGTAATAGAGATGATAAGGAAGGTTTTAGACCGCCTGCAAACAAATGTCATTAAAGAACGGGTCATTAAGCAGAAAAATGATGCCCGCTCCATCCGTTTCTTCAATTATCCCTATCAGGCATTGGAAGAAGCTGTGGTGAATGCTTTCTATCATCGCGATTATCAAGTGAGAGAGCCAATCGAGATCACTGTTGAACCTGATAGAATCAGTATTCTTAGTTTTTCGGGACCGGACAGATCCATAAGCATGAAGACCATAAAAGAAGCAAACGTATTGCGGTCACGCCGATACAAGAACCGTAATCTAGGAGATTTCTTGAAAGAACTGGACTTATCCGAAGGATGGGCAACGGGAATCCCAACCATTCAAGAAGAACTAAAGAAGAACGGTTCGCCCCGTGCCGTAATCGATACGGACGAGGAGCGTACCTATTTCTTAATAGATATTCCTTGCCATGCAGATTTCATAACAATCAGCAATGACCCTAAAAG
>JAUNIV010000439.1 GCA_030523385.1 Bacteroidales bacterium
GGTATAGGAATGGTCTATATCCCCCAACTCAAACAAAGCCTTCGATAGTTCTTCCAGAGAAGCTATATCGCGGTTGGCCGTGCGTACATCGGCCATGGCAGAAAGAATCATATACTTTAAGTATTCTTCAGTTCTACCTGCTTCACGGCATAAGCAAGCCAATATATAAGCATTCATGGCATCGCGCCGTGTTTCCAACGGCGAAGCATCCACCTCAAGTTTCAGTTCATGAATAACCTCCGGTGCATCTTCGGTAGCCAGAAACTTCCACCCCTTATACCACAGATAGAAGGGATCTTCGGGAAGCAAGGCTGCATAGATGGAATCCTTGTAGATGCCTTCCGTCCGATAATATCCCTGACTGAAACGCCCCATGTCGTGTTGGGAGTATTGTCCGAAATGAGAGTAAAGGTACATCATCTGTCCGTAATATTCTATCTGCAAGTCGTGTGGAAGCCGTTTTCCATCAATACCTTCCAATACATCCAATGCCTCTTTCAGCAATCCGGTTGCCGAAAGCAAGAAAGATTTCTTGATGCGCCATTCCGCTAACCATTCCTTTCGGTTCAACTTATCGGAGATATCTAAATTGGCATTCACATAAAGCATGGCAGAATCGGAATTGTACACAAAGTATTCGTCATAGAACATCTTGTTCATCCAATAGCGTTCTTCTTCCGTGCGCGCATGGGCAGCCTGTATGCGAAGCTGTTCTATTTTCTGTTCTTTGGCTTCGACAAACACGTCTTTGCAGGCAATAAGCGAATCAAGCCTATTCAATAATTTTTCGATTTCAGCACTATATGGGGCTGCCGACAAGGGCAGATATAAGAATAAGGCAACAAAGAATGAAAGGTATTTCATGGTATTCTTTACTCATTTATGTTAACAGCGCACAAAGATAAACAATCTCATGAAATATTCCTCACATTCAAAAACTATTTTCATTTACACATTCACAGCCTTTAAAGCATCCACACACTGGCATCGCTATCCTCTATGTCATTCTTCTCAATCAATACATTCCGCGTGCGCAGCAAGCGGAAACGCACCTTATTCTGATGGAAAGCCGGATAGGATGTATTCTGCTTGACCGTGTTGTTGCGGAACACAAGTCCGTCGATGGATTTGGCAAACAGCAAAGGACGGTCGAAGGTCTCGAAATAATTGTCTTCTATCACCACGCCCGGCATCCCCTCGCCTCCATGGAAATACTTCTGCTGATGCTCCAGGTCGGGAATCTCCGGATAGATGGATATCACCGCCTCAGTAAACTGGAACAGATTGGTCAGCGCATTCACAAAGCGGTTGTTTCTGATGAGCACGTCGCGGCAGGCACCCGTCTCAAACCATCCGTTGCAATCGCCACACAGCAAGATAGCCGTGCCGGATGTATGGTCGAAAAGATTACGTTCCACCACCGTCCGGAGCGGCGTGCTGAACAGTGCTCCGCGTGCCCGGTTGTTGCGCACCACATTGTCGGCAAAGCAGACTTCGGGACACCAGTTGAGGTTTTCTATGCCGAAGCCCTCGCGGTCCGTAATGGCAGTGTCCAGCGGTTCGGCAAAGACAATGCGATATTCCTTCGCTCCCTCCACGGTTTCCTTGTCATGCGGACGGATTTCCTTCACCCGGTTCCGGCCTCCCGTCAGTTCCATGGTGGCAGAGCGTATGAACTGCACCTCGTCGCCCTCCATACCCCACATAAAACCGTATGACTGCGGATGCATGTAGGCGGCTATCACCGTATGGTCGTCTAAGCGTTGCTTTATCTTCAGATACGTGCCGTGCACATTGATGGCATCGTCCATCATGCCCTCATAGAGTCCGTTGCGCGAGTCTATAAGCCCCTTGCAGCCGGAGAAGTGGGTAGCATCGGCCTGTGTGGTGAAGTAACGCGGGTC
>JAUNIV010000440.1 GCA_030523385.1 Bacteroidales bacterium
GGTACCGGAAAAGCCCTGCACGCCCGCTATGGGTTGTGCCTGCACCGTTTGTACTTTCACTCTCACAGGTTTACTCTCCTGAACTGCCTGATTGCCGCATCCCGTCAGTCCTATGACGAGGGATGCCATGATTACATGCTTTTTCATCTTTTCTTCTACTTGGTTAATCGTATCAATTTTGGGTACAAAAGTGAGAAATCTCTGATAAACAGGAGCGTTCCGAAGTATCGCCATAGTGTTCCATTGTTCTTCTACGTCTCTTGAAAAGAACAATGGAACACTATTGGCGATATACAAAACGCTCATACGTCACCTCGTTGTGTTAACTTTGCACAGAAAACGAAAAAGCACAAGGAACATGAAAGAAGAATATTTTCAGATAAGCATGGACGATGCGGAAAATCTTTCGCAAACGGTTTATATGGATGGCGATATTGCCATATTGGATAGCCTCAACGAGCTTCCGCATGACCACAAATGTATCAAAGTGAACATCTTTATCATCCTGGCATGCTTAGAGGGCAAGATGTCTATCAGCATCAACTCCAAAGGATATACCGTGCGTGCCAACGAGTTACTGTTTTGTATGCCCAATGTCGTGCTGAACGACTGCATGATGAGCCCCGACTTCAAAGGGAAAATCCTGTGTCTTTCTTCCAAAGTCCTTCAAGAGACGATGCGTATGGACAGCGTATTGTGGAACAAGGCATTCCGCATCAAAGAAAACCCCATCATACATGTTGATATGGAAGGGATGGAGCTGTTTCATGCGTACAGCGAGGTGGTAGCCTTGAGAATCAAAGCATACCGGCGCACCTACCGCAAGGAGGTCATGACTTCGCTGACCCGCACATTACTTTATGAGGTATTGTCTGAGCTGTCAAGCTATATCAACTCGCCCGGAGGAGAACTGCTTCAACAGAAAGACCTGTTGTTCAAGCGGTTCCTTGAATTGCTCTCGTCTTGTGAAGTTAAGCCGCGCAGTGTGACTTGGTATGCGGACAAACTGTATATCACGCCCAAATATCTTTCTACGGTATGCAAGATGGTAAGCGGAAAGACCGCCTTCGAGTGGATTAATGAATATGTCATGACGGACATCCGCCATCAACTGAAATATTCCAGCCGCTCCATCAAAGAGATTTCCGACTACTTGGGTTTCCCCAACATTTCTTTCTTCGGGAAATACGTGAAGTCACATACCGGGTGCAATCCAACCGATTATCGGAAACAGTTGCGCGAAAGAAAAGAAGGGGAATAATCTCAGGAGTCCCCAAGTTTTTCAAGAAATATTCATTCAAATACAAGTATATTATGAACAAAGACAGTATCGGAACAAATGCCGGAATCATCTGGCAGATCATGGACAACCACATGAGTTGGAATTATGCAGAATTGAAGGAGAAAAGCGGATTGTCGGACATGGATCTGTGTGCGGCTATCGGTTGGCTGGCACGAGAAAATAAAATAGAGTTTGACGATAAGTCGAAAGACCAAAGAATCTACCTGAACTTTAACCCGTATTTTTAACCGGATACTCGCCGGGAGTCATACCCGTCCATTTCTTGAAGAATTTGCAGAAAGAAGCCCGGTCGGAGAAATGCAGGTCGGCAGCTATCTCCGACCGGACAAAGGCTATGTTTCCCAATTCCCATATAAAACTCTTGAAATAAACACATGCCAGTTCCTGCCTAAATGGATGTCTATAATGACAACTTGCGAATGAAGCCACACAAGGCATCGACCAGCCCATCAGCCAACGGCAACGAAGGGTCTGCATACACTTTCATCTGTTCTTGCGGGTTCGTGCTGCCGCAGTTTTTCAGCACATGGTTCATACCATCTATAGTCAAAAGGAATTGATTTGCAAAAAATCCCAATAAATAATATCTTTGCGG
>JAUNIV010000441.1 GCA_030523385.1 Bacteroidales bacterium
CTTTGTGCATGGCATCTTCGTCGTACATCAGCTCGCACGAGGGCAGGCGGAAACGACGCTCTATATGGATTTCCCTTTCGGACGAATTGGCCTCGAAAGGAACAAGCAGGTCATCCAACAGCCGTAAGAAGTTACCCGCATTACGCACAATCTCCATCTTTCCCGATTCCACCTTGCGGAAATCCATCAGCTGGTTCACCAACGAAAGCAGGTATTTGGAGTTACGTTCCACAAAATGCAACTGTTCTATGACTTGCGGATTGTAACTCAACTTCAAAGCCCGCTCTATGGGACCTACAATCAGGGTGAGCGGTGTGCGGAATTCGTGGGTAATATTGGTGAAGAAAGTCAGTTTATCCACCGTCAGTTCCTGCACCTTCTTAGACATCTGTATGAGTTGTCCTTTCTGTTTGGTTATCTTCTCGTTCTGCTGGCGCAAAAGTTCGTTTTGCCGATAGAGTTCTCCGGCTTGTGAGGAAAGCAGTTTCTTTTGTTCTTCCAGTTCGCGGGTACGTTCTTCTACCATGATGTGCAGCAATCTCTGCTGCTCTTTGAACGCCTTCATTCTCCAGGCCAACACCTTATATATAATAAAGGAGAACAATATCACTACGGCCAGCATAAACCAAATAGTTTTGTAGAAATAGGGAGCCACGGTGATGCTCAGTTCGGCCGACGACTCCATACGATGTTTTCCATCGGGAGCATAACGTAGCTCAAAGGTATATTTACCGGGGCGCAAATTGGTGTAAGCAGCCAGCCGGCGATTGGCATTCACCCTGACCCACTGTTCGTCGAACCCCTTCAACCTATAATAATAGGTGGCAAAGGCTGGAGCATCGTAATCCAACGCCGCAAATTCAATGTAGAGCGACTTGTCACGCTCATGTAAATGCAATGCACTCTCTTGAGGCTGACGTTCCTCATCTTTCACCCGGATGTGAGTAAACACTAATGGAACGGGATTATTCTTGTCGAAGTCCGCCACAGACTTGATGATGGTAAGCCCGGAAACACTACCTACACACAAGTCGCCATGAGCCGTGCGATACATGGCATTCCAATAAAACTGATTGGAGAGGAGTCCGTCTTTGTCTGTATAATTGAAGAAACTATTGCTGCCGGGGTCAAAACAAGAAAGCCCGTTGGTAGTAGTAATCCAGATATGTCCTTCCTTGTCTTCAGACAGTGCACGGACGCTGTTGCTTATCAGCCCGTCTTCTGTCGTGAATGAATGGAATATATATTCGCCATCTTCATCCAAAGAGGAGCGATAAAAACCATAGCCGTTGCTGCCCACCCAAATAGTTCCGTCTTTGGATTGGGTAATCCAACTCACCCTTTCCCTTAGTTTGGAATCGGGTTCATCCAATTTATACCGCCACAGCCGATAAACCAACTTAGGGGAATTCAGCGTACGGAGGTCTATGCGGCAAAGGCCTTCGGTCATGCCCAACCACAAATGGTTGTCCCGGTCTATGAAGTAACCCGTACAACCTTCTATTCCTCCCATATCCATGCCTTTGAATGGTTCGCGCACGGTTTGTTCCTTTAAATCGTATATGTATATATTGATTCCCGTGCCTACCCAAAGTACGTTGTTACATTTGTCGTAGCAAATGGCTCCCACCAATCCCCACGAGAAATCACCATATTCCGGTATGTCGATATGATGGAATTGCTTGCTTTGCGGGTTTTTCAAGTCTATCCAGCCAATTCCACCGCCCCATGTTCCTATCCACAGTTTCCCATCATCATCGGCCGTGAAGCAACTTACGGAATTGTGGCTTAACTTAGCCGGTGCGGCAGTGGTATAATGCTCAAAGACATTACTGCCAGGAGCACGTCGGTTCAATCCGCCTTCTACGGTTCCCACCCAAAGGTTGCCTGCCGGGTC
>JAUNIV010000035.1:0-8351 GCA_030523385.1 Bacteroidales bacterium
ATATTTTTTTTTCACCCTTTGAAACCGAAAAGATGAAAGCATCAAATTTCCGGTTTCATAGGGAGGAATGTTTGCCATGTTGAAAAATACGCTTACCTTTGCAGACAGAAATCCGTAAAAAAGCGAACAAGAAAAAAATATGAAGCAACTTCTTTCACGAAAAGGATTAGCCCTACTCATTGTGTTCGGCATTGTGATAGCCGACCAACTGGTGAAGATTATTATCAAGACCTCCATGCTATATCACGAAGAAATACGCATCGCCGACTGGTTCTACATTCATTTCTTAGAGAACCCGGGCTTTGCCTTCGGCATGCAGTTCATCCCCAAAACAGTGCTTACCCTCTCGCGGGCATTCTTCTCCTGCCTGATAGCATGGTATCTGGTGCATCTTGTCAAGGAGGAGTACAAACGCGGGTATATCGTCTGCATTGCGCTCATACTGGCAGGTGCCATTGGCAATGTCATCGACTGCCTGTTCTATGGTGCCCTGTTCAGCGAAAGCACCCCTACGCAGGTGGCGGCACTGGTAGCACCGGGCGAAGGTTATGCCGACTGGCTGACCGGACGGGTGGTGGATATGTTCTACTTCCCGCTGTTTGAGTTCGACTGGCCGGGATGGATGCCCCTCATAGGCGGCAGGCATTTCCTTTTCTTCAGTCCCGTGTTCAATGTGGCAGACGCCGCCGTGAGCTGCGGAGTCATCGCGATGATCTTGTTTTACCGGAACACTTTGTCGGAAAGTATGGAGTCAATGAAGCGAGAATGCAAAAATAGTCGTTTCTTTTCTTGAAAACACAAGGCTATAAGCAAAATAATGACTACTTTTGCACATTCAAAAACAGGAACAAAACATAAATAAACCCATGAGTAACCAACGATACATGCAGCGCGGCGTGTCCGCATCCAAAGAAGATGTGCACAACGCCATCAAGAACATTGACAAAGGTATATTCCCGCAGGCTTTCTGCAAAATCATTCCCGACATATTGGGCGGAGACCCCGAATATTGCAACATCATGCATGCCGACGGGGCTGGCACCAAATCGTCTTTGGCTTACCTGTATTGGAAGGAAACGGGCGACCTGAGCGTGTGGAAAGGAATTGCGCAGGATGCGCTGATTATGAACATAGACGACCTGTTGTGTGTGGGTGCCGTTGACAACATTCTGGTATCGAGCACCATCGGACGCAACAAGCTGTTGGTGCCGGGCGAGGTGATTTCGGCCATCATCAACGGTACGGATGAGTTGCTGGCCGAACTCCGCGAAATGGGTGTAGGCGTGTATGCCACCGGCGGAGAGACTGCCGACGTGGGCGACCTGGTGCGTACCATCATTGTGGACTCCACCGTGACTTGCCGCATGAAGCGTGCCGACGTGATAAACAATGCCAATATCCGTCCGGGCGATGTGATTGTGGGTCTTGCCTCCTACGGACAGGCCACTTACGAGAAAGAATACAATGGCGGCATGGGCAGCAACGGGCTGACTTCGGCACGCCACGATGTGTTTGCCAAATATCTGGCAGAGAAATATCCCGAAAGCTATGACAAGGCAGTGCCCGAAGAACTGGTGTACAGCGGTGCGCTACACCTGACGGATGCCGTGGAAGGCAGTCCGCTGGATGCAGGCAAGTTGGTGCTCTCACCTACCCGCACGTATGCTCCGGTAGTGAAGAAACTGCTCGATGCGCTTCGCCCGCAGATTCATGGCATGGTGCATTGTTCTGGCGGTGCACAGACCAAAGTGCTTCACTTTGTGGGCGACAACTGCCGCGTGGTGAAGGACAATCTGTTCCCTGTTCCTCCGTTGTTCCGCACCATCAAGGAACAAAGTGGCACGGATTGGGACGAAATGTACAAGGTGTTCAACATGGGACACCGACTGGAAGTGTACCTCTCGCCCGAACATGCCGAAGAGGTGATAGCTATCTCGAAGTCGTTCAACATTGATGCGCAAATCATCGGTCGCATTGAGGAAAGTGACAAGAAGGAACTGATTATCCGCAGTGAGTTCGGAGAATTCAGATACTGATAAGGATTTAAACGATTATGAACGATATGGAAAAAGGAATGGAACCGGAACGTAAAGGTTGCCTCATACAGATTGGAACCATGGCATTAGTTGCCATCGGAATGTATATCAGCATCGAAATGGAATGGCCATACCTGAAAAATCTGTTGCTTATGTCATCGTGCCTTATCGGCTCCTTCGTAGGTGAACGATATTTCATGAAATCGGAAAAACATCCTTCCAATAAGACCTATATATGGTTGGCTATCGGAGCTTTGGTAGCAGCAGGATTACTGACTTGGCTATTGGAAGGCAGGGGTTAAAAGAGAAAAACGTATGAAGAAGAAAATCATTGTCAGTCTGGGTGCCCTGATAGGAATGTCGTGTCTGTTGGGATTGCTTGCTTTCCTGTTAGACAGTTGGGAGACGAGCAGCATCTTTCGTAAAGTTATCGGCATCATAGCCCTGTTGGGATGGGTGGGCATCACCTACAGCTTAGTGACACTGAAATACAAATGGATTAGAAAATTAGCTGAATAATGGCAGACAACAATACCCTACTGGAGAAACTCGATGGCCTGGTTGCCCGCTTCGAGGAAGTATCGACCTTGATTACCGACCCGGCAGTCATAGCCGACCAAAAGCGGTATGTCAAGCTCACGAAAGAATATAAGGAATTGGGCGACATCATGGCGGCAAGGAAAGAATACGTGCAATGCTTAGGCGGACTGGAAGAGGCTCGCAAGCTGATGAGCACGGAGACCGACCCCGAAATGAAGGAAATGGCACGCGAAGAAGCGGCTGCCTGCGAAACGCGCATCCCTCAGTTGGAAGAAGAAATCAAACTGTTGCTCGTCCCTGCCGACCCGCAAGACGACAGGAATGCCATTCTGGAAATACGCGGAGGCACGGGAGGCGACGAAGCAGCCATTTTTGCCGGCGACCTCTTCCGCATGTACTCCAAATATTGCGAGAGCAAGGGATGGAAGCTGGAAGTATCGAGCGCCAACGAAGGGGCAGCCGGCGGATTCAAGGAAATCATCTGCTACGTAACGGGCGACAAGGTGTATGGCACACTGAAATATGAGTCGGGCGTGCACCGCGTGCAGCGCGTGCCTGCCACCGAAACGCAAGGACGTGTGCACACATCGGCCGCATCGGTAGCCGTATTGCCCGAAGCTGAGCCGTTCGACGTAGAGATAAACGAAGGAGAAATCAAGTGGGACACCTTCCGAAGCGGAGGAGCCGGCGGACAGAATGTGAACAAGGTGGAATCGGGCGTGCGCTTGCGCTACAACTGGAAGAACCCCAACACGGGAGTGGTGGAAGAGATACTGATAGAGTGTACCGAAACGCGCGACCAGCCGAAGAACAAGGAACGTGCCCTGTCACGCCTGCGCACTTTCATCTATGACAAGGAACACCAGAAATACATAGACGACATTGCCAGCAAGCGCAAAACCATGGTGAGCACTGGCGACCGTTCGGCCAAAATCCGTACCTATAACTATCCGCAGGGACGCATCACCGACCACCGCATCAATTATACCATCTATAACCTGAGTGCCTTTATGGACGGAGACATTCAGGACTGCATAGACCACCTGATTGTGGCGGAAAATGCCGAAAGACTGAAGGAAAGCGAATTGTAATTAGTAAATCATTAAAACATAACCGCTATCATGAACAAGCAACAATTATTTGAGAACATCCAAAAGAAAAAGTCCTTCCTCTGCGTAGGATTGGATACTGACATAAAGAAGATTCCCGAACACTTGCTGAAGGAAGAAGACCCTATCTGTGCATTCAACAAGGCAATCATTGATGCCACTGCCCCCTACTGCATCGCCTACAAACCCAATTTGGCTTTCTACGAGAGCATGGGCGTGAAGGGATGGATTGCTTTTGAGAAAACCGTGAACTATATCAAGGAGCAATATCCCGACCAGTTCATCATAGCCGACGCCAAACGCGGTGACATCGGCAACACTTCTGCCATGTATGCCCGCACTTTCTTCGAAGAAATGGACATAGACTCTGTGACCGTGGCTCCCTACATGGGCGAGGACAGCGTAAGCCCGTTCCTTACCTACGAAGGCAAATGGGTTATCCTGCTGGCACTGACCAGCAACAAAGGTTCGCATGACTTCCAGCTGACGGAAGATGCAAACGGCGAACGCCTGTTTGAGAAAGTGTTGCGCAAGTCACAGGAATGGGGTAATGACGAAAACATGATGTATGTGGTAGGTGCTACGCAGGGACGCGCCTTTGAGGATATACGCCGCATCGTCCCCAACCACTTCCTGCTCGTGCCGGGCATCGGTGCACAAGGCGGTTCGCTGGAAGAAGTGTGCAAGTATGGCATGAACAGCATGTGCGGACTGATAGTGAACTCCAGCCGTGCCATCATCTATGCCGACAAGACGGAGAACTTCGCCGCCGTGGCCGGACAAGAGGCACAGAAGGTGCAGAAGCAAATGGAAGAGCTGCTCCACTTTTAATATTCAACGATTGAGCAAGATTGAGCGAACGTAAGATTATCAATGACCCCGTATTCGGGTTCATCAACATTCCGAAAGGATTGCTGTATGACATCGTATGCCACCCGTTGCTGCAACGCCTCACGCGTATCAAGCAACTGGGGTTGGCATCGGCTGTCTATCCGGGAGCACAACATACCCGCTTCCAACATTCGTTGGGTGCTTTCCACCTGATGAGCGAAACCATCAAACACCTCACCGCCAAAGGCAACTTCATATTCGACAGCGAAGCGGAAGCCGTACAGGCAGCCATCCTGCTTCACGACATCGGACACGGACCTTTCTCCCATGTGTTGGAGAACACACTGGTGGGAGGCGTGTCGCATGAAGAGATTTCACTCATGCTGATGGAGCGCATGAACCACGAGATGAAAGGCCAACTCCATTTGGCCATACAAATATTCAAGGACGAATATCCCAAGAAATTCCTTCACCAGTTGGTCAGCGGACAGCTTGACATGGACCGTCTGGACTACCTGCGGCGGGACAGTTTCTATACGGGAGTAACCGAAGGCAATATCGGTTCGGCACGCATCATCAAGATGCTCGACGTAAAAGACGACCACCTGGTAGTGGAAGCCAAAGGCATCTACTCCATAGAAAACTTCCTGATGTCGCGCCGGCTGATGTACTGGCAGGTATATCTGCACAAGACCTCCGTAGCCTACGAGAAAATGCTGATCAGCGCCCTGCTGCGTGCCAAGAAGCTGGCTGCACAAGGCACAGAGCTATTTGCCTCCCCTGCACTGAAGTTCTTCCTATACAACACCATAGGCAAGGAAGAATTTTATAACAATCCAAATTGTTTAGAAAATTTTATCCAGTTGGACGACAATGATATATGGACGGCACTGAAAGTGTGGAGCACTCACAGCGACATAGTCTTGTCCTCTCTAAGCCGGGGGATAATAAACCGGAAACTCTTCAAAGTGGAAGTAAGTTCCTCGCCCATTTCTATCAGGAAGAAAGAAGAAATCATTCAGCGTATTAGCAATCAACTACTTATAAGTAAGAAAGATGCAAACTACTTCCTCTCCACATCCTACATAGAAAACAATATGTATAAGAAAGAGGATGACAGCATCGAAATCATATACAACGATGGAAGCACCAAGGATATAGCCGAAGCATCGGACATGCTGAACATTTCCCTTTTATCTCGAAAAGTCAAGAAATATTACGTATGTTACTTGCGTCCGGAAAAAGAAGGGCATTAAATAATTGGCAAATTGTACGGATATATCAAAAAAAAACGCGTAATTTGCATATTAATCATGTGTTTACACGGAGATGTAACACGCAAGTAACGAAACTGAAATATTTAGAATATAAAGAATTAGACAGTATTATGGAGTTCTCAGCTAAACAAATTGCGGAATATGTCCAGGGGATTGTTGTAGGAGACGAAAACGCAACGGTACACACATTCGCCAAGATAGAAGAAGGTGTCCCGGGAGCGATTTCTTTCCTTTCAAATCCTAAGTACACCCATTACATATATGGCACTCAGTCTTCCATTGTATTGGTAAACAAAGATTTCGTACCCGAACAGGAAGTGAAAGCCACACTGATTAAAGTGGATAACGCTTATGAAAGTCTGGCCAAATTGCTGACCCTTTATGAAATGAGCAAACCCAAAAGAACGGGCATAGACCCGCTGGCTTACATCGCTCCCACTGCGAAGTTGGGCAAGGATGTATATGTCGCTCCGTTTGCCTGCGTGGGCGATGGTGCTGAGATAGGCGATAATACGGCTCTCCATCCGCATGCCACAGTGGGAAGCCATGCAAAAGTGGGCAGTAACTGCACGCTGTATCCGCATGCCACGGTCTATCACGACTGCCGCGTGGGCAATAATTGCGTGCTGCATGCCGGATGCGTGATAGGTGCAGACGGTTTTGGTTTCGCCCCGTCGCCCGAAGGCTACGAAAAGATTCCCCAGATAGGCATCGCCATCATCGAAGACAATGTGGAAATAGGTGCCAACACATGCGTGGACCGCGCCACCATGGGAGCTACCATCGTACATAAAGGTGTCAAATTGGACAATCTGATTCAGATAGCACACAACGTAGAGGTAGGCAGCCACACGGTCATGGCCTCACAAGTGGGCGTGGCAGGCTCCACCAAGATAGGCGAATGGTGTATGTTCGGCGGACAGGTAGGACTGGCCGGACATATCAAGGTAGGCGACAAAGTGAACTTCGGAGCGCAGGCAGGCGTGCCGGGCAATGTAAAGTCGGGACAAACCCTGTTGGGCACTCCGGCCATTGATGCCAAGAACTTTATCAAGTCTTCCATCCATTACAAGAAACTGCCCGATATGGCAGCCGAGCTGAACAGCCTGAAAAAAGAGATTGAAGAATTAAAGAAACAACTCATTAATAAATAACCCCATGTTGAAACAGAAGACATTAAGAGGCAGTTTCTCACTCAACGGAAAAGGCCTTCACACCGGAGTAAACTTGACGGTGACGTTTAATCCCGCACCGGACAACCACGGGTATAAGATTCAACGAATTGATCTTGACGGACAACCAATAATTGATGCTGTGGCAGAAAACGTAGGTGACACCACCCGCGGAACTGTGTTGGTGAAGAACGGAATAAAAGTCAGCACAGTGGAACATGCGCTGGCAGCTCTTTATGCAGCAGGCATAGACAACTGTCTGATTCAGGTGAGCGGTCCTGAGTTCCCCATATTGGACGGCAGCGCCAAGGCGTATGTGGAAAACATACAGCGCGTGGGCATCGAAGAACAGACTGCCGTAAAAGACTATTACATCATTAAATCCAAAATAGAATTCAGAGACGAGGCCACCGGCTCCTGCATCACCGTATTGCCGGATGAAAACTTCAGCGTGAATGCCTTGATTTCTTACGACTCCAAGATTCTGTCCAACCAGTTTGCCACACTGGAAGACATGACCAAGTTCCCCACCGAAGTAGCTTCGGCACGTACTTTTGTCTTTGTGCGCGAAATAGAACCGCTGTTGGGCGCAGGCCTGATTAAGGGAGGAGATTTGGACAATGCAATCGTTATCTACGAAAAAGAGATGAGCCAGGCCAACTACGACAAGCTGGCCGATGTGATGGGAGTTCCTCACATGGATGCTACCAAGTTAGGCTACATCAATCACATACCTCTGGTTTGGGACAACGAACCGGCACGCCATAAGTTGCTCGACATCATCGGCGACCTGGCACTGATAGGCAAACCCATCAAAGGACGCATCATTGCCACCCGCCCGGGTCACACCATCAACAATAAGTTTGCCCGCCAGATACGCAAGGAAATCAAACTGCACGAGATACAGGCACCTACTTACAACTGCAACGAAGCCCCTATCATGGACGTGAACCGCATACGCGAGCTCCTGCCCCACCGCTATCCGTTCCAGTTGGTAGATAAGGTAATCGCCATCGGCGCACACCACATTGTGGGTATCAAGAACGTAACAGCCAACGAACCTTTCTTCCAAGGACACTTCCCGCAAGAACCCGTCATGCCGGGCGTACTTCAGATAGAAGCCATGGCACAATGCGGAGGATTGCTCGTGCTCAATTCGGTAGATGAGCCGGAAAGATACTCCACCTATTTTATGAAGATAGACGGTGTGAAGTTCCGCCAGAAGGTAGTGCCCGGAGACACACTTATCTTCCGCGTAGAGCTGTTGGCACCCATCCGTCGAGGCATATCCACCATGAAAGGATATGTGTTCGTAGGCGAGAGAGTAGTTTGTGAAGCCGAATTCATGGCACAAATCGTAAAAAACAAATAAGACAATATGATCAG
>JAUNIV010000035.1:8361-12180 GCA_030523385.1 Bacteroidales bacterium
CCCGAAGCCCAAATCGGCGAGAACGTAGAGATAGGCCCATTCGTATTCATTGACAGAAATGTGGTGATAGGCGACAACAATACCATCATGTCCAATGCCAATATTCTGTATGGTGCACGCATCGGCAATGGCAACACCATCTTCCCGGGAGCCGTCATAGGAGCCATTCCGCAAGACCTGAAATTCCGCGGCGAAGAGACCACAGCCGAAGTGGGCGACAATAACACCATACGCGAGAATGTGACCATCAACCGCGGTACAGCCGCCAAAGGAAAGACCGTCGTAGGCAGCAACAACCTGCTGATGGAAGGTGTACACGTGGCCCACGACGCACTGATAGGAAACGGTTGCATCATAGGCAACTCGACCAAAATGGCAGGCGAAATCATCATTGACGACAATGCCATCATCAGTGCCAATGTGCTGATGCACCAGTTCTGCCGTGTGGGAGGCTACGTCATGATACAGGGCGGATCGCGCTTCAGCAAGGACATCCCTCCGTTTATCATTGCCGGACGCGAACCTATAGCATACGCCGGCATCAATATCGTAGGACTGCGCCGCCGCGGATTCTCCAACGAACTGATAGAAAACATACACAATGCTTATCGCATTATCTATCAGAGCGGTATGAACGTAAGCGATGCGCTGTCACAGGTACGCAAGGATGTACCCATGAGCAAGGAAATAGAATATATCATCTCTTTCATTGAAAATTCTCAGCGAGGCATTATCAGATAAGAAGTTTTTTTATAACTTTACTGCCAAATATAAGTTATATAATATATGGTATATAGATTCACGATTATCTCTGACGAGGTAGATGACTTTGTCAGAGAAATAAAGATAGACTCGGAAGCTACTTTCTATGACCTGCACAAAGCCATACTGAAAGCAGCAGGATACAAAGATGACCAAATGACTTCTTTCTTCATCTGCGATGAAGATTGGGAAAAAGAACAGGAAATCACGCTGGAAGACATGGGCGAAGGCAGTTCGGAAGAAGATACTTACATCATGCGGGAAACTCACCTGAGCGAATTGCTGGAAGACGAAAAACAAAAGTTAGTCTATGTATTCGACCCGCTGACCGAACGTGTGTTCTTCATTGAGTTATCGGAAATCATCACCGGCAAAGACCTGGACAAGGCGGTATGTTCGCGCAAGGAAGGACAAGCACCGAAACAGACCATCGACTTTGACGAGATGATGACCACTACCGGTGGCGGACTGGACATGGACGAAAACTTCTACGGAGACCAGGACTTCGACATGGAGGACTTCGACCCGGAAGGATTTGACATGGGCGGAAGCAGTGCGCCAAGCGATCCCTACGAAGATAACTATTAATTTCGATAGAGAAAAGGGAAATAAGCGTTATTATTTCCCTTTTCTTTTCCTATTCTTTTTATGATGAACACCCTTATCGTCCTCATAGGCCCTACCGGTGTGGGAAAGACCGAACTGAGCCTTTCCATAGCCGAGCACTTCCGGACTTCCATTGTTTCGGCAGACTCCCGCCAATTATATGCAGACCTGAAAATAGGCACTGCCGCCCCTACCCCCGACCAACTGAAACGTGTTCCCCATTACTTTGTAGGCACACTGAAACTCACCGACTATTACAGCGCAGCCCAATATGAAACCGATGTGCTGAATAAGTTGGAAGAATTGTTTCATAGCCATGAAGTCGTGGTACTGACCGGTGGCTCCATGATGTATGTAGATGCCGTGTGCAAGGGCATAGACGACATCCCGACCGTGGACAGCGAGACGCGGGAACTGATGTTACGTCGCTATGAAGAAGAAGGACTGGAAAAGCTCTGTGCCGAACTGAAACTGCTCGACCCCGAATATTACAAGATTGTCGATCTGAAAAACCCCAAACGGGTGATACATGCTCTGGAGATATGCTACATGACCGGAAAGACCTACACCTCCTTCCGCACCCGCACCCACAAGGAACGCCCATTCCGAATCATCAAGATAGGACTGACGCGCGACCGCGAAGAATTGTACGCACGCATCAATCATCGGGTGGACGTCATGATGGAAGAAGGATTGGAAAAGGAAGTCCGGCAAGTATATCCCTACAAGCACCTGAACTCGCTCAATACCGTGGGCTATAAAGAGATGTTCAAATACCTGGACGGAGAATGGACCTTAGACTTTGCCATCGAGAAAATCAAGCAGAACTCCCGCATCTACTCCCGCAAACAGATGACGTGGTTTAAGCGCGATGCAGACATCGCCTGGTTTCACCCCGACAGGCAAGAAGAAATTATGCAACATATCAATAACCTGATTATATCATGAAGAAACTATTAACCTTACTCATGGCTTGCATCATCAGCTTAGGCGCAAGCGCACAAATCTCGAAAGAAGCTTTCGAACAATGGCATCGGAACAAGTATTCCATGTTTATCCATTTCGGCCTATACTCCGAACTGGGCGGCGTATGGCAAGGACAGCCGGTTACCCGTGGTTACAGCGAACAAATCCAATCCTTCGCCGGAATATTCAGCGACTGGTATGGCGACACGGCGTTGCGTTTCAATCCCACCCTGTTTGATGCAGATGCCATCGTGGCATTGGCAAAGGAGGCTGGCATGCGTTCCATCGTCATCACGACCAAACACCACGACGGTTTCTGTATGTTCCGCACATCCACTACCGACTATAACTCGTATGACGCCACTCCCTGCAAACGCGATTTCATCAAGGAAATGGCAGAAGCCTGTCGGCGTGGAGGCATCAACTTCGGTATCTATTTCTCGCTGATAGACTGGCATTTCCCTCAAGCCTATCCCATCTCCAGCCACAACTGCGACTTCATCACGCCGCAGCATCATGAGTTCACCAAAGCACAGGTAACAGAACTGCTCACCAACTACGGTCCCATCTCCGAACTGTGGTTCGACATGGGTTCCAACACCCCCGAACAAAGCCGTGAACTTTACCAACTGGTGCACAAGCTGCAACCCGACTGCATGGTGAGCGGACGCTTAGGCAATGACCAATACGACTTCAGCGTCATGGCAGACAACACCTACCCCGAAGGCTCGCTGCAAACAGCGTGGCAAACAGCCGCTTCCATGTTCGACGAGACTTGGAGCTACCGTTCTTGGCAAGAGCGCGGGGATGCACACGTCAAAGCCATGGAAAAGCTGCGCAGCCTCATCAACGTAGTGTCACACGGCGGCAACTTCCTGCTGAACATCGGTCCTAAAGGAGACGGTTCGGTCGTTCCATTCGAAGCCGAAGTGCTGAAAGAGATAGGTGCCTGGCTGAAAAAGAACAGCGAAGCCATCTATGGCACGGAAGCCTCTCCGTTCCGTGAGCAATTCGGATGGGGCACCATTACGCGGAAAGGAAACAACCTTTATCTCATTCTCTCGGGCAACCGACCCGACAACAACCAAATAGCATTGAGCGTGCCCGGCTGCACCCTGCAGAAAGCCGATGTGGAAACAACAAGCAAAGGACAGGAAATCATCTTCACCCTGCCCGACGATGCTTACGGCAAAGACATCCGGGTAATCTGCGCCACTTTCGACAAGCCAGTAGAGCCTCAGCCTTTGGCAGCCCAACGCACCCCCAACTACAGCTACTCTTGCTTCGACTATTACAGCAACTACCGGAGCACAGTAAGCTATCAGTGGAACATAGAGAAAGCCGGATTGCGGACACTGGAGTTTACCTATACCCCGCAAGAAGCAGGCAAAGAGTTGTTGGTAGAGATAGACGGTACCCCCTACACCGTCACACTCGATGCCGGCAAGGCACAGACGCTAAATGTATCGCCCAAAACCACATGGG
>JAUNIV010000036.1 GCA_030523385.1 Bacteroidales bacterium
CAGGGACCTCCAGATTATGAGTCTGTTGCTCTAACCAACTGAGCTACAAGTCCGAGCTAACAATTTCTTGTTTGCGGTGCAAAAGTAGTACTTTCTGAGGAAACTTGCAACATTTACCCCACAAAAAATGAAAAAAAGTTTTAAATCACCGAACTCTTACAGATATAAATTGTACTTTTGTGACCGAATTATTAATTCTACTAAGATAGTATGGCACATACTAAGCAAGAAACGCCCCATTGGGGGCTGTCAGACCAAGAGGTCTTGATTAGCAGGGAGAAGCATGGGAGTAATCTCCTGACACCTCCCCAACGACCGTCTATGTGGAAACTCTATTTAGAGAAATTCCAAGACCCGGTTATCCGCATTCTGCTTGTCGCAGCTGTTTTCTCATTGATCATAGCCATTATAGAAGGTGAATATGCCGAGACCATCGGAATATTCTTTGCCATCTTCCTGGCTACAGGCATTGGCTTTTATTTTGAATATGATGCCAATAAGAAGTTCGACCTACTGAATGCAGTGAATGAAGAAACTCCGGTTACCGTAATCAGAAACGGACGAGTGCACGAAGTCCCCCGAAAGGACATTGTTGTGGGAGATATAGTAGTGTTGAACACAGGCGATGAGATTCCGGCAGACGGCACACTGGCCGAAGCCGTTTCGCTGCAAGTGAATGAATCAAACCTGACCGGGGAACCGATGGTGAGCAAAACTACGGACCTGGAACATTTGGACCCCGAAGCCACTTACCCAAGCAATGAGGTGATGCGTGGAACTACCGTAGTAGATGGACACGGCATTATGAAAGTGGAAAGGGTGGGCGACGCTACCGAAATAGGGAAAGTGGCCCGACAAGCTACCGAACAGAATGAAGAACAGACTCCGCTAAACATCCAGTTGACCAAGCTGGCCAATTTCATAGGAAAGATAGGATTCGCCATTGCCGCACTTACCTTTATCATATTTACTGCCAAAGACCTTTACGCATATTTCAATCTTCACGAGATAACCGACTGGCACGGATGGATGGACGTGGCACGCATCGTCTTGAAGTATTTCATGATGGCTGTCACGCTGATTGTGGTAGCTGTGCCCGAAGGTTTGCCGATGAGCGTTACGCTAAGCTTGGCTCTGAATATGCGCCGCATGCTGAAGACCAATAACCTGGTGCGCAAGATGCATGCATGTGAAACCATGGGAGCCATTACCGTCATTTGTACGGACAAGACGGGGACACTGACGCAAAACCTGATGCAGGTGTACGATACTCAGTTGGATAACTCACAGGCTGATTTGATAGCCGAAGGTATCAGCGTAAACTCAACCGCTTATTTGGAAGAGACGGGGGAAGGCAAGAAACCTTCGGGAGTGGGAAACCCCACGGAGATAGCTTTGCTCCTTTGGCTGAACGGGCAAGGAAAGAATTATCTGCAACTGCGCGAAGGTGCGGAAGTCATAGACCAGCTCACATTCTCTACCGAACGCAAGTACATGGCTACTTTGGTCAATTCACCCATACAGCACAGGAAAGTCCTTTATATAAAAGGTGCTCCCGAAATAATCATGGGTAAATGCAACCTCGCAGCCGAAGAAATAACCCGATACAATACCGAACTGTTGGCTTATCAGAATAAGGCCATGCGTACTTTGGGATTGGCATACAAGTTCCTTCCGGACAATGTTTCCGGAGATTGCTCCGCACTGGTGGGCGAAGGAGGCATGACGTTCTTAGGCATTGTGGCCATCAGCGACCCGATACGTACCGATGTGCCCGAAGCCGTACAGAAATGTCAGTCGGCCGGTATCAGCGTAAAGATTGTCACCGGAGACACACCGGGCACGGCTACGGAGATAGCCCGGCAGATAGGTTTGTGGAAACCCGAAGACACGGAACGCAACCGTATAACGGGTGCGGAATTTGCCGCGCTGACCGATGAAGAAGCCTTGGACCGCGTGCTCGACCTGAAAGTGATGAGCCGCGCACGGCCTATGGACAAGCAGCGGTTGGTACAGTTGCTCCAACAGAAAGGAGCCGTAGTGGCCGTCACAGGCGATGGTACCAACGATGCTCCTGCCCTAAACCACGCACAGGTGGGGCTTTCGATGGGAACGGGAACCTCCGTGGCCAAGGAAGCCAGCGATATTACGTTGCTGGACGATTCGTTCCACAGCATTGCCACTGCCGTCATGTGGGGACGTTCCCTTTACAAGAATATCCAGCGGTTCATCGTGTTCCAGCTTACCATCAATGTGGTGGCACTGGCCAGCGTATTGTTAGGAGCTTTCTTCGGAACCGAACTGCCGCTCACCGTGACGCAGATGTTGTGGGTCAATCTCATTATGGATACCTTTGCCGCCATGGCATTGGCCTCCATCCCTCCCAGTCCCGATGTGATGAATGACAAGCCGCGTCCTGTCGATGAATTCATCATTACGCGAGCCATGCGTCGCCACATTCTGGGCGTGGGATTGTGTTTCCTAATTATCCTGATGGGTCTGATTGTCTTCATCAGACAAATACCTGCCGACGAAGTGGGACAGGCATTGACGCAGTTCTTCACCATCTTCGTGATGTTGCAGTTCTGGAATCTGTTTAATGCCAGCGTATTCGGCACCAGCCATTCCGTATTTAAGGACGCACGCCATGCATTAGGCATGATGAGTGTGGCTGCCATTATCCTGATCGGGCAGATACTGATTGTGGAATTTGGCGGAAAAGTATTCCGCACCGAACCGATGAGTTTGGAGACCTGGCTTTACATCATCGCCGGCACTTCGTTGGTGCTGTGGGTAGGCGAGGCTTGTCGTTGGTTCAGACGGATGAAGAGAAGTATATAAAAGCAAAATCAATTATCACATAAAGAGTTATGGACAAAAAGATCAGAAATGTTGTTTTCGATTTAGGTGGAGTTTTAATTAACCTGGACTTTGAGAACTGTCTCAATGCCTTCCGTAAGGCAGGTTTTCAGGATATTGAGAAGCAAGTGTGCCAGTATGAACGCGAAGGAGTGTTCGGCCAGTTTGAACGCGGAGAGATTACACCCGAAGAGTTCCGGGCTGCCATCCGCGAAAAAGCCGGCGAGACATTGAGCGACCGCAAGATAGACGACATGTGGAACTTGATGCTGCTGGGCATTCCGCGCGAAAAGCTGGATTTACTGCTCGAACTGCGCGAACGCTATATGGTTTACCTGCTCAGCAATACCAACCAGCTGCATTGGGACTATGCTTGCGAACAGATGTTCAGCTACCGCGGATTCCGTGTCAATGATTTCTTTGAGGACACATTCCTTTCTTTCAAAATGCATCTGGCCAAACCCGATACGGAGATTTACAAGCAGATGATGAAAGATGCCAATATCCTGCCCGAAGAAACTCTCTTCATCGACGATTCGGAAGAAAACTGCCGGGCTGCATCTGCCCTTGGCATACAGACACATCAGTATCACATCGGAGAAAACCTGCGCGAACTGTTTGAATAAGATGAAAATCCTGTCGGACACAGAACATCGGTCTTTGCCGCCCTTGGCTGCTACCATCGGTTTTTTCGATGGAGTGCATCGCGGACACTGCTCCCTTATCGAACAGGCTCGGGAAGTGGCGGCAAAGGACGGGCTATGCATGGCTCCGGTCACCTTCCCCATCCATCCGCGTCGGGTATTGCAACCCGATTTCCGTCCCCAACTGCTTTCATCTCCGCAAGAAAAGCTGGAACTGCTGGAGAAGACAGGAGCCGACTATTGCATTCTTCTTCCTTTCACCCGGGAGTTGTCGCAGTTGTCGGCTCGGGAGTTTATGGAAATGCTCCGCCGCCGGTTCAATATCCGCACCTTGGTGATTGGCTATGACCATCGGTTCGGGCATAACCGCAGTGAAACCTTTGAGGATTATCAGCGTTACGGCCTGGATTTAGGTATATATATAGTACGCGCGCGAGAATACGTGGCCGAAGGAATGCATATCAGTTCGTCTGCCATACGTCGGTTGCTGAAAGAAGGCGATGTGGAGTGTGCTGCCACCTATTTGGGCTACAACTACTTCTTAGACGGAACCGTGGTAGATGGATACAAGGTAGGCCGCAAGATAGGGTTCCCCACGGCCAACCTGAAAGTAAGCTGCCCGGACAAGCTGGTTCCTGCCGAAGGGGTGTATGCCGTATATGTATATGTGGAGGGCAAAAAATGGGCGGGAATGCTGAACATCGGACATCGTCCCACGATTGATAACGGAACGGACGTGAGCATAGAGGTGAACATCCTCGACTTCTCAGACAACATCTACCATCAGGACATGCGCATAGAGTTTGTGAAGTTCCTGCGTCCGGAACATAAGTTTGATACGATAGATGCACTCGTGGCGCAAATGCTTAGGGACAGGGAGGAAACAGCCGCGCTTCTCCTTTGAATCCGATGATTCTCTTCGCATGACAGGCTAAATAGCCTGTTTTGCTCATCTTACTTATATCCTTTATTCATAGAATTATCATTACCTCACCGTTCAGCATCCGCTGAACGGTCGGAGAATATATACTTCAAGTGCCAACGCAGTTATCTTACTTTGCCGTTGAAGTATATATTCTCCGGCACTTGCAGTATATCTTCTCTGAAAACCGCATTTACCCTTGTCTCCTCTCCATAAATATATTTGCATGGCATAATAAGCCGATTTCCTGTCCGTTTTCAATGATCACAAATCGGGAAAAGATATATTTTTATCGTTTTTCGATAAAATATTCTCGTTTTTCTTTGGTTCTTCCCAAATAAGCCGTACATTTGCATATCGAAAAACGATAAATAAATATCGAGAAGGAACGATAACTTTAAAATAAAACAAAATGAAAACATTCAGACACGTTTTGGCCGCAGCAACCCTTGTGACAGCTACCGGCTTCGCAACCAAAGCATACGCACAGGTATCTTTGGAGGACTTCTTCAGGAATCCCGAAAAGACCGGATTCCAGATATCACCGGATGGCAAGTACTTCTCTTATATGGCTCCCTACGAAAATCGCCTGAACCTGTTCGTGCAGGAAATAGGATCGGACAAAGCTACGCGCATCACCTCGGAAACAGCCCGCAGCATCGCAGGAAGCCTGTGGGCCAATGGTAACCGCATACTCTATGTGAAGGACACAGGCGGCGATGAAAACTACCAGCTGTATGGGGTGAACTTAGACGGAACGGACGCTAAGGCATACACTGCTTTCCCCAACGTGCGCACACAGATTATAGACAAATTGGAGAACATCGACTCACTGGTCATCGTGGGACTGAACAAAAGGAATCCGCAAGTGTTCGACCCTTATCGGCTGAACCTGAATACAGGTGAACTGAGCCTGCTGGCCGAAAACCCCGGAAACATACAGGGATGGATGACTGACCACGAAGGCAAACTGCGCGTGGCACTGGCCATCGTGGATGGAGTAAACACACAGATACTCTATCGCGAAACGGAAGACCAGCCTTTCCGCCCCGTGCTCACCACCAATTTCAAAGAAACCGTGTCTTTCGTATCCTTTACTCCCGATAATAAAATGGTGTACGCACTGACCAACATCGGACGGGACAAGACCGCACTGGTGCTGATGGATCCTGCCACTTGCGAAGAGAAAGAAGTGCTCTACACCAATGACAAATATGACATTGCAGGCGTAGGCTATTCTGAAGCCAAAAAGAAACTTGTGTCCGTGAGCTGCATAGGCCACAAAGGAAACATCCGCCATTTCTTCGACAGCGACGAAGAAGCTATCCGCGCACGCTTGGAAGAACGGCTGAAAGGCTATGACATAGGTACCACCAGCGAAGACCGCAGCGAAAACATACGCATGATATACGCCGGAAGCGACCGCACTTATGGCACCTATTATCTGTATAACGTGAAAGAAGACCAACTGACCAAAGTGGCCGACCTGGCTCCGTGGATTAAAGAAGAAGAGATGTCGCCCATGCATCCTGTCACCTACACCAGCCGTGACGGACTCACCATAGAAGGTTACTTGACCTTGCCGAAAGGATTCACACCCGCGACGGCACGCAACCTGCCGGTTGTAGTAAACCCACACGGCGGACCTTGGGCCAGAGATACTTGGGGATATAATCCCGAAGTGCAGTTCCTTGCCAGCCGGGGCTACGCCGTACTTCAGATGAACTTCCGTGCTTCTACAGGATATGGCCGCCGGTTTACCGAACTGGGTTACAAGCAATGGGGACAGACCATGCAGGATGACATTACCGACGGTGTGCAGTGGCTCATCAAGGAAGGGATTGCCGACCCGAAGCGGGTAGCCATCTACGGAGCAAGCTACGGAGGCTATGCTACTTTGGCAGGCGTCACCTTTACTCCGGACCTCTATGCCTGTGCCATTGACTACGTGGGCGTATCAAACCTCTTCACCTTCATGCAGACCATCCCGCCTTACTGGAAACCGTTGCTCGACATGATGTATGAGATGGTGGGAGACCCAGTGAAAGACAAGGAGATGATGGAAAAATATTCACCCGTGTTCCATGTGGACCGCATCAAAGCTCCGCTTTTCATTGCTCAAGGAGCCAATGACCCGCGCGTCAACAAGGCCGAATCCGACCAGATGGTGGAAGCACTGAAGCAACGAGGCGTAGAAGTGGAATACATGGTGAAGGACAATGAAGGACACGGATTCCATAACGAAGAGAATCGGTTTGATTTCTATCGGGCTATGGAGAAATTCTTGGCAGCGCATTTGAAATAAAACAGAAGCAATTATGAAACAGACCATTAAATTAATATTTTATTATTTCGCCTACCAGTTGCTCTTTACTTTCCTGGCAGGCGGCATCCTCACCGTTGCAAGCCTGATGGATGGAACAATGGACCTTGAAAACCTGTCTTACGAAGCCGGACGAAACGTCGGGCTAACCACCGGACTGGCCATGGTGCTGTCGGGATTGGCCATGACGTGGCACCTCGTGCATTATAGATATGTAGCCTTTAACAAGGAGACATGGCGACAAGTCCCGCTGAAAAACATTCTGCTGAGCATTCCCTTCATCGTGTCCGCCCTGTTCATATCGAGCATGCTGACCGAAGTCATGGATTTGCCCAACCTGATGGAGGAGACGTTTATCCAAATGAGCCATAGCGTGGCGGGCTTCATCTCACTGGCCATCATGGCTCCGCTCGTAGAAGAGCTGCTGTTTCGTGGCGCCATCGAAGGACACTTCCTGCGTCGCGGCATGCGCCCTAAGTATGCCATATTGGTGTCCGCCCTTATCTTCGGCATTATCCACCTCAACCCCATGCAGATACCTTTTGCATTCTTCATCGGACTGATATTCGGCTGGCTCTATTGGCGCACGGGCAGCGTGATTCCCGGCATGATAGGACATTTCCTCAACAATACCGTAGCCTCGCTGGTCATGCTCTTCTCTACTCCCGAAGAGATGAAGCAGACCACTGTAGATTACTTAGGTGCCGGTCCGGCATACGCGCTTTTCGCTTTGGCGGTGGTTGTATTTATCGGCATGTTCTTCTACTTGAACAAGAACCTTCCGGCTGCACCGGAGTATGTAGAGAAAACGGTGTGATGGAATAGGGAACTTAATAATTAGAGACTTATGAAGAGAATCAGCATATTAGGCATCATAGCCATCCTGGTGCTTGTGGCAAGCATCATAGACCGCTTCCCTGAAGAATGGACGGCGTTCAGACAAGGTTGGGAAGACGGTTCGCAAGCGGCCTTTACGGAGGCCGATACAGACCAACCGACCATGCACAGCATGGGTTACAAGCGAATTTGGCTCAAGGTGCATCGCACCGGTCCGGTGGCGGCGTGCGATTCCATTATGAATGTGCAGGAGCATCGCCGCGTGCCCTACGAGATAACCACCATAGAGACCTTTGTTCGTCCGGGCGCGGGTTATCGCATGGCTTATATGGCCATAGGTTTTGTGGCCTTGCTTACTGTCTTGGCCATGCTCTATGGCTTTTGGTGCCTGATACGTCTGCTTGTCGATTTGTCCCATCGTCGGGTGCTGACGCGGAAGAACGTATGGCGCATGCGCTGCGTTGCTTATAGTTTTGCGCTGTTCACCGTGCTGGAATTGCTGATGATGCAGGCCGAAGGACTTCTTTCCGACCAGATTCTCCTGCCCGGCTACGAGGTGACAGGTCTGGCAGAGTATTCGCCCAATTATTTTTCTGCCGTCATGCTGTTGCTGTTTGCCGAAATATTTGCCCACGGGGTGAAGTTGCAGGAGGAGCAAGACCTTACCATTTGAGAGAAGATGTGACGAAGAAAACGGATAAACAAACCTGAACAGCCTATGCCTATAATAGTAAATTTGGATGTGATGATGGCGAAACGCAAGATTTCGCTTGGCGAGCTGGCCGAAAGAATAGACCTCACGCCTGCCAACCTGTCTATCTTGAAGACCGGAAAGGCGAAAGCCGTGCGCTTCTCCACACTGGAAGCCATCTGCAAGGAATTGGACTGCCAGCCCGGCGACATACTGGAATACAGGCCGGAAGAAAGCACGGTATGAAACAATCGGTTTGATGCCTTGAAACGGTAGATTTGACCCTTTGAAAAATTTTTTTCGCGCCTTGAAAAAAGTTTTTTAAAGGGTGGAAATTATCTTACATCCGTATCTAAATAAAAAACGTGCGGAAAGCATGAACAACATCAAGCTTTCCGCACGCACTATGGCAAATCTCAAAAAGGTGAAAGTCGCAGTCTTGCTTACTCTTCCACTTCTTCAAAATCCTCTTTTCCTACTCCGCAAAGCGGGCAAACCCAATCATCGGGAATGTCTTCAAAGGCTGTGCCCGGAGCGATACCGCCTTCAGGATCTCCTATTTCGGGGTCATAGACCCAATTGCATACAGTGCAAACATACTTTTTCATAACGTCTTTGTTTTTAATGTTCTACATTCTTTCTTTTTAAATAGAGAACAAAGATATACAGAATTTGTTCACTCCGGCTATGATTCCAATAAAATTTTCTTCAGTTCTTCCATTCCTGCCGATGCGCCCTTCTGAATGACGTGTACACGGCGTCCCGAAGTGATGGCCACCTGTTTGGGGTCTATCAGATAGACCGGGACGTGCGAGGGGACGTAGTTCAGCAGTCCCGCAGCCGGATATACATTGAGCGATGTGCCTATAATCAGGAATATGTCGGCCTGTTCGGCATAGTCTATGGCCGTCTCAATCATGGGGACAGACTCGCCGAACCACACGATGAACGGGCGCAGTTGCGAGCCATCGGCCGCCAGGTCGCCTATGTGTACCTCGTAATCCTCCGGTTTCAGTTCCTTTATATAAGCAGGATTGTTGGGCTGACGGGAAGAAGTGACCTTCGTCAGCTCGCCATGCAGGTGGATGACGTGCGAACTGCCTGCCCGTTCGTGCAGGTTGTCCACGTTTTGGGTAATGACTGTCACATCGAAATACTTTTCCATCTCTGCCACCAGCTCGTGCCCCCGGTTGGGCTTCACGTCGAGAAGCTGTTTGCGCCGTTCGTTATAGAACTCCGTCACCAGCTTCGGGTTTGCCGCATAGCCTTCGGGGGTGGCTACCTGCTCCACCGGATATTTATCCCACAGCCCGCCTGCGTCTCTAAACGTGCTGATACCGCTTTCGGCACTCATGCCGGCACCCGTCAGAATCACTAATTTCTTCATTTTTAGTCCTCCTCTTTTTTACGAAACACACAAAAATAAGAAAAATTAATTTACCAAAAGCATACTGATTCAAATAAAACACCTACCTTTGTGCGTTTTGCAGAAAAACAGCTTATAAAATAAACAGTTATGGATAAATTTAGTTACGCCATCGGCCTGGGTATAGGCCAAAATCTACTGAGCATGGGTGCTCAAGGTATTAACGTAGAAGACTTTGCTCAGGCAATCGCCGACGTATTAAACAGAAACGAAACCGCCATCAGCCACACCGAAGCGCGCGAAATCGTAAACAAGTACTTCGAGGAGCTGGAATCAAAGATGAATGCGGAGAATATAGAGAAGGGCAAGAACTTCCTGGCCGAGAATGCCAAAAGACCGGAAGTGGTGACGCTGCCCAGCGGATTGCAGTATGAAATCATCAAGGAAGGAAACGGCAAGAAGCCGAGCGCAACGGACCGCGTGAAGTGCCATTACGAAGGTACGCTGATAGACGGTACGCTGTTTGACAGCAGCATCAAGCGTGGCGAACCGGCCATCTTCGGTGTGAACCAGGTAATAAAAGGATGGGTGGAAGCACTCCAGCTGATGACCGAAGGCTCTAAGTGGCGCCTGTTCATTCCTTCGGAACTGGCTTACGGCGCACAGCAGGCAGGCGAGATGATACCTCCCCACAGCACGCTGATATTCGAAGTGGAATTAATAGAAGTAATATAATTAAAGTTTTTAAAGCAAATGAAGAAAATTAGCATTTTTGCTGCGGTAGTTGCCGCAGCAGGTTTGGCGTCTTGCACCGCCCAGGCTCCTAAAGCGAACCTGAAGAGTGACGTTGATTCACTTTCTTACATGATGGGTATCACCAACACACAAGGATTGGATATGTATCTTACTCAGCAGTTGGGTGTTGACACTACTTACATGGCCGACTTTATCCGCGGTGTGCAGGAAGGTGCCAACAAGACAAGCAAGAAGGACGTGGCTTACATGGCAGGTCTTCAGATTGGCCAGCAGGTAGGCGGACGCATGTTCGACATGATGAGCCAGCGCATCTTTGGCAACGACTCAACTCAGTCTTTGAGCCGCGACAATTTCCTGGCCGGTTTCATGGCTACTTTGCAGAAGAAGAATGCCGTAAGCATGGAAGAAGCTACTACTTACGTTCAGTCTAAGGCTGAAAGCATCAAGGAAAAGGCTACCGAAAAGAAGTATGCTGAAAACAAGAAAGCCGGCGAAGACTTCCTGGCTGAGAATGCGAAGAAAGAAGGCGTGAAGGTTACTGCCAGCGGTTTGCAATATAAAATTATCAAGGAAGGCAACGGTGCTATCCCTGCCGATTCTTCTAAGGTGAAGGTAAACTACAAGGGTACATTGATTGACGGTACTGAGTTCGATAGCTCTTACAGCCGCAACGAACCGTTCATTACCCCTGTCAATCGAGTAATCAAAGGATGGACCGAAGCTCTGACCATGATGCCTGTAGGTTCTAAGTGGGAACTGTACATTCCGCAGGATTTGGCTTATGGTTCACACGATACAGGCAAGATTAAGCCGTTCTCTACACTGATATTCGAAGTGGAATTGCTTAGCATCGAGAAGGATAAATAATCAAGATTCCTATATAAAACAAAAGAAGGGGGCTTTTTGACGAGTCCCCTTCTTTTGTCTATGTAATGACTGTAACTTATTGTTCTGCGTTATTATTAGTAATTGTCACGTATTGCCGTTACTAATCGTGCAGCGTTATCATTAGTAATGATGTGATGTACTTTCAGTATTAGAAAGAAAATGTTAAAACTGAAAGTTTTGGGCGTAATTGGTTCTCTAAATGCAAAAGAACTACTATCTTTGCAACGCTCATCTATAAGTAGAAGGAGTTTCGGGGCTCGGTATGTCTTGACATATATCGAGCCCTGCGTTTTTATAGCACTCTGCAGGATGCAGATTTCATTTTCTTTTCCATTTGCTTTTCTCCATAACTCTTGTTGAGGTAGTATGCCGTTAATAGGTAATATGAGTGGCCGTTTCGCATTTGCGGCTCAAAAACAATGACGTACTTTCTTGTTTTATTATAAACGTAGGTTCTTTCAATATTCATGCGTTTGCGTTGGTTTCGTTCCGTTATATTGAACACTAAAATATTGCTATCATTCACTTGCTCTTCAACATGAGTCCTTATCCAATGTAGGCGTTCTGAGCGGAAACAGTCATAGACTCTTTGCTTAATTGCCTTCTCTTGTTCATCAAACGATTCAATTTCCTCAGTCGTAAGATGTGCAAACTCCCTATCCATGTCAATATTTCCATCCGTTTTGATTGGATATATTCGTTTCCCTCTGAACTTGAAATTCTCATTGTCTGCAATATCTCTGTCAAAAATCCCTCTAAGTGATTTCAACCTTGCTTTTTCATCAAGGGAATTAAGTTCCAACAGTTCAGGATATTTTTTCAGTTTATTGAATGGCATAGATAGATTACTTTAATGTGATAAAGAACAGATTGAACTTTTTGGCAGACAAAG
>JAUNIV010000442.1 GCA_030523385.1 Bacteroidales bacterium
CTCTTCCGAGGCGATGTGGTTGATGTCGCGCACGAGCACCGACTTGTAGCCGTCGCGCCAGGGCAGGAGGAAACGCTCGCGATACTTGTAGCTGTTCCGCCGCAACTGCTCCATGAGCTGGCGCAGCGTGTCGTCGGAAGAAGGTGCAGGCTGGTTGCGACGCACCTTTTCGATAGCCGCTGACAGCTCTTCGGGGTCAATGGGTTTCATCAGGTAATCGATGCTGTTGTACTTGAAGGCACGCAGGGCATATTCATCGTAAGCCGTCGTGAAGATGATGGGCGACGGGACCGAAACCCGGGAAAGCGCGTCGAAGCTCAACCCGTCGGTCAGGCGGATGTCGGCAAGGATGAGGTCGGGTGCCTCGTGGCGGGTCAGGTAGTCCACGGTCTCCGTGATGCTGGCTGTCGGCCCGTCGATGCAGAACGTCGGGTCTATCTCCTCCAACAGCCGTTTCAGGCGGTTGAAGTTTCTTTTTTCGTCTTCTATAATCAGTATGTTCATGGTCTATATTTTAGGGGTTTCTTGTTTGATAGGCAACAGGGGCAGGGCAACGGCATAGCTCTCTTCCGTCTGCCTGATGAGCGGCTTCCTGCCACACAAGATGGCATAGCGTTCGAGGATGTTCCGCTGCCCCATGCCCGTTGATTTCACCGGAGTAGCCAGGGGTTGCAGGTTGTTCCGCACCACGATACAGCCGTCCGCTTCGTAGAGTTCTATCCGCAGGGGTGACTGTTCGGAGAAGCTGTTGTGCTTCAAGGCGTTCTCTACCAGTAGTTGCAGGCAGACGGGCGGGATGGAGCCTTCGGCTTGTTTCAGTTCCGGTGCTATCCGGAAGCAGATGGCTCCTTCGTAACGGATTTCCATCAGGTAGAGATAATGCTCCAGGAAGGTCAGTTCCTGCTGCACGGGGACGGTGTCGCGGTCGTAGTTGCGTATCACATAGCGATAGACTTTGGAGAGGCGGTCGAGGAACTTGCCTGCCAGTTCACGGTCTTCCACGATCAGTTCGGAGAGGATGCTGAAGTTGTTAAACATGAAGTGCGGGTCAATCTGTTGCTTCAGTGCGTTCAGCCTTGCCTGCATCGCTTCCATCTCAAGACGTTTCTTTTCCGTCTCAGAAGTCATGTAAGAGCTGAGGTAGAAGGCATTGATGTAGATGCTGGAGATGAACGTGGCAAGAATGCTGTATATATAGAGGTGCTGCAACTGCATGAAGGGAATGTCCTCCATGTCGAACATCATGCTGGTGAGCCACGACAGCACGTATGCCGTGAGGTTGTTCATCAGGAAGAGCACGATGGCATGTATGAGCAGGTTGCGGTAGGGCTTCTCCAACGAGCGGAACCGGCTGAAGATGACCCGGCTGTAGCAGATGGAGAGCCAGACAAAGAGGAAGCATCCGGCGAAGGTGATGACCTCTCCGACGATGTATTGCCAGAGGGTACGTGCGTCGTCGCAGTAGTATTCCATGATGTGCTCGTCGGTGGCGAAGCACAGCAGCACATAGAAACAATAAGTGATGAAAGTCAGCAGCAGCCGGCTCTTTATCGTGTCAAACCATATTTTCATACTACTATCGTATTTATTATACGTTTGCAAAGAAACAACATTCCGGGGAGACAAAAGAAGAAAAAGTTACTGAAACGGAAAAAAAGACGGATGAAACGTAGAAAAACGGGAATGAAACGGGATTTTTTAAGAATCTGCGGAAAGGCAAAATTCTTGGAAACCGGGATGCCATATTGAACATTAGGGTTGTGTATGGCTCTTTTAAAGTGGTGCAGTTTTAAGGCATGACGGGACTTTTATAGATATGGATTGGACAAAATGTCTTTAAAATACCTCAAATCCGCAACAGTCTTTGTACTGTGATGGTGGCATATTGGTGTAT
>JAUNIV010000037.1 GCA_030523385.1 Bacteroidales bacterium
AAAATCCATAATTGTTTCAAGTAAACCAATTCATCGTACCATCACAACTCATAAGCACGAGGGATGCTTGTACCTGTCAGGTCATCGTGGAACTGATGGAAAATAAAACGTCTCCAAGATTCCGTCAGGCTCTGCGAAGGATAATCCACCACGCCCAATAAGTCGGCAGCAACCGAGGAGCGTTCGGAAGCATCGCCCAAAAGTTCGTTCTGACGGTTATAAAGTTTCATGGCAGCCTGAGAAGTATAGCAGCCTGTACCATGTACATCCATCAGCAGTTCACCGTCATAGACCGGCAATTCGGGATGCTTGTCAAAAGGAAGGTAATCGGCATACAGACGGTCGCTGGCAGCACTGATAATCTGCAACGGTCCGTCTCCTTTCAGGCTTCTCTCCACTGCATCGACAGAATTCAAGGTAGGAGAACCGCCAATGTCTCCTGTTCCATAATAATGATACAGCACATTGAGCGGACATTCTTTCATCCTCTTCTGCAATAGTTCGTTATGCGACAAGTCTTCAATCTCCCATCGTTTTCCATAATCGAAGCCATGAGCCATCATAATGGAAGAACCGTCTATTCCTTTCCACAATCCTACGGTGAAAGGATATTTCTTATCGCCATGGAATGGATTGACACGCCATCCCAGCTTCTGAGATGAGAAACCAATCAACCCACAATGGGAAGCAATGGTAGGCAATGTCCATCCGAATCCAAAACAGTCCGGCAAGAAGATGTCGGTACTCTCCACTCCAAATTCATTTCTGAAATATTCCTGTCCCAACAGAATATTGCGGATGCCCGATTCGATGGAAGGAACAAGGACATCCGTCGCATCCCAACTAGTACCGCTAATGTGCCAGCGTCCTTCTTTGATGTATTTCTTCAGTTCCTCGTATTCTTTGGGATAATACTCTTTCATCCAGGAATACTTCACTCCTCCTTCAAAATTGAATACATAATTGGGGTATTTCTCCAGCAGAAACAGATTCTGGCTGATTGTATTCCACACATATTCTTTAATCGTGGTCTGTATATCCCAGTTCCACTGGGTATCCAAATGTGCATCCGACACCAAATAGACTTTGGGCTTTTCAGCATCTGACTGTTGCGCAACGGCATGCCCTCCGGACATCATAAAAAGCGCAAGACCTAAGGTTACAATTTTCTTCATATTTCGTATTCTTTTTTATATAAGTTATTCAATAATTGCAGCAAAACCACCATTGCGAACCATCTTCACCTTGATAGTTTGGCCTTTCTTCACATTGGTTACTTTCTTCATATAGTGCATAGCCTGACGACCGGCATTGGAGCCATCCTCATACGAAGTCATCCGATATGTTTTCCCGGATTCAAGGAAATCCAGACTCAATTCCCATTCGCGTTCTTTTTCCTTATTATTGGTTATCCCACCAATATACCACTTACAACCTTTGCGTTTGGCAACAATGGCATATTCTCCTGCTTTCGCAGCCAATGCAACTGTCTCATCAGTAGTCACAGGAATATCGGCCATAAACCGGGCACAATCCTCGTTCTGATAATAAAGCGTAGGATTATCGGCCATCATCTGAAGCCCCGTATCAAACAAGACAAAGAGAGCCATCTGGTAGGCCCGTGTCCCAATGCTTCCCGAATTGGGACGATCGGCACGATACGTATCAGGCTGATAATTGAGCATGGCTCCGGGAGTATAATCCATCGGGCCTACCGCATTGCGAAGATATGGAAGAAACAGCGTGTTATCCGGATAGCAACCGCCCATCTGCTCCATGCCTCTTACACCTTCGTAAGACAACACGTTGGGATATTTATACTCCAATCCGGCCGGTTTAAACGAACCGTGGAAATCCACAAACAGTTTATGACGAGCCGCCTCCGCAGCCACTCTTTCATAATAATTCACCATCCACTGGTCGCTGCGGTCCATAAAATCTATCTTTACGCCTTTTATTCCCCATTCTTCGAATGTCTGGAACAAATCAAAGTTATTTTCCACTGCCAACCAGGTCAGCCAAAGAATCACACCTACGTTTTTCTCTTTTCCATAACGAATGACTTCTTTCAAGTCAAGGTCTTTATTGGGGATATATGGATTAAGTGTGCTTTGTGCCCATCCTTCGTCCAACAGGATGTACTCCACTCCAAACTTTGCAGCAAAATCAATGAAATATTTATAGGTATCGGTATTACATCCGGCAACAAAGTTCACATCCGGGCCATAAGGCGTAGCTCCATTCCACCATTCCCAAGTCGTCACTCCCGGTTTTATCCATGAAGGGTCGGCAATCTTGTTAGGCTCAGCCAAACGGGCCGTCATGGTATTCTCAATCAATTTTCCATCTTCCGAAGTTATAACAAAATATCGCCAGGGGAAATTACGCTTACCTTTTGTTTTCGCTATATAATCTGCTTCTTTTACCAGCTTCAAGCTGCGATCGCCATCTTCTCCAAATTCTATCGGATTTTTGGGGAACACGGAAGTCAGTTTATCCTTACCACCCTTGCAAGTCAAGAACATAGCCGGATAATCTGTCAAGCCGGATTCGCTTATGAGAATCTTATAATTGTTTTTTGCTTCGATCAAGACAGGCAGCAATGTATATTTATCGGCCGATTTGTTCCATTCATCAGCCTTTAAATGACTGTAAGCTTCTTCATACGCGGTCTTAAAACGACTGCTTTGCTGCACATGCAACAGGTAATCCTGCGGAAGACTCACCTGGAAAAGTTCGTCAGCGACTTCCACTTCGCCCTTCTTATTAGTTATGAAGCGATAGGCCACACCGTCATTAAAAGCCCGGAACTCCACCATATAATTCCCTTTGAACTTCAACAGCAAACGATTATAATGATTGGTTATATCGGAAAACTTGAATGGTACAACCGGAGTCAGCCGTTCATTGACCGTATCGGTAACCTGTCCGGTCGTTTGAGGATGGTCTCCTAACACTTTTCCATCCACCGTCATCTGCAATACACCTTGCTCCAACAAAGTTTCACCGTTACAAGCAATGTCATAATATATCTTATCGGAAAGCATCACCTGCATCCGAATGTTGCCATCCGGCGAATCAAGCCTGTATGATTTTTGCCCATACACACAAATTGGTACGCACAAAATCAGCAACAAAGAAAACAATATATTTTTCATGGTTCAATTTCAATTAATCTAAATTCATTTTATAAGCACTTGCTTTTTCGCTTTGATGTCTCTCGAAGAAAATCCTAACAGAATATTATACTCTCCCGGCTCTGTGACAAAATCTTTGGCAACCGTGCTATAATAAGTAAAAGCATCTTTGGGCAATACAATAGTCATGGTACGTGACTCGCCCACTTTCAAGAACACCTTTTTGAAACCTTTCAGTTCTTTCACCGGGCGTGCAATCACTAAAGATTCCTTTCCTACATAAGCTTGCACCACCTGTGCACCGTCTCGTTTCCCTGTATTAGTCAATGTACATTCAACATTTACGGAACCATCCGGATTTTGTCCGGAGACTTTCATGTCATGAAGTTTAAAATCTGTATAGGAAAGACCGTAACCAAACGGATATTGCACATCACGCTTTAGTTTATCATAACCACGATAACCGACAAATATACCTTCCATGTATTCTACGTGTTTGTCACCATCCGGATCATAATAGCTGTCATACACCGGATTATCTGCCCAATTCTTTTCAAAAGTCTGAGGAAGCTTACCAGAAGGATTGACATCACCAAACAAAACCTCAGCAATAGCCTGTCCGCCTTCCTGTCCGGCATACCATGCCCAAAGCAAAGACTTCACCTTAGGTTCCCAATGCTGCATTTCCACATTGCCCCCAGCATTCACTACGGCCACAACAGGAGTGTTAGATTTAGCAACTCTATCCATCAGCTTCCTGTCAACCTCCGGCAATTCAAACGAACGGTCACGGCCTTCTCCCTCGGAATCGGAATTATGACCGATACAAGCAACTACCATGTCAGCTTTATTCAAGGCAGCAACAAAACGGTCATTCGGCTCATTCTTACGTGTCCAAACAAAGCATACACCGGCTCCACCACCATCCTGATAATACTCAAGGCAGATAGGGTATTTCTTTCCGGCTTCCAAAGTCCGGACGAGTTTCGTTGTCCGGTAAGCTCCGTTCTTCCAATCATCAACCACCACTTCATTCTCAAAAATCACACGATAACCATCGTCTCCTCCCAAAAGGAATTCATATTCGGCTGTTACATCCGGAACAATGACACCACTCCAGCGGACAGAATATTTTTCCTTTGGCATTCCTTCAATATGGGTGCCCCCGTCTGTCCACGAATAATTAACCTTTTGTTCGGTTTGTACCTTCACCGGACTTCCCTTCAAATCAGGATTGGCAAAATATTCGGCACGGACTCCCTTTTGAGTTGCTGTTTCGTCTGTAAACATGATATTGGGCAAGAAATCCAATTCGTCCAGATACTCCACATGGATTCCGGCCTGCTCAGCCCTGTTTTTCAGGCCATCATAGATACTTATATAATGAAAAGGAGAAACCTTACCGCTTCCGTCGCCACAAACATAGCCGTGCGCATTCTTGCCTACGACTGCAATGTTCTTCACTTTAGAGGAAAGAGGCAACATATTTCCTTCATTCTTTAACAGTACGATTCCTTCTCTTGCCACTTCCAGTGCTGTTTCGACCGAAGCCGGATCATCCAAAGGAATGCTTTTGTCCGGTTCCGCCCCATTCAAGAAACCGAAAGCCACTTGCACACGCAAGATGTGTTTCACCATTGCGTCAATCATATCCATAGAAATCAGACCCGTATTCAAATAATAATTCAGATCTTTAGGATTCAGGTGGTTGCTTGCCATCTCCAAATCAAGGCCTGCCCTCACTGCCGGTATGGCATAATGCAACGAGCCCCAATCGCTCATAACCATTCCTTTGAACCCCCATTTATCTCTCAGAATATCTTTCAACAGCATCGGGGTCTCTGTGGTGTAAACACCATTCAACAAATTGTAACTGGTCATCAAGGCAGCGACTTCCCCTTCCTGAACTACCGCCTTAAAGGCAGGAAGATAGATTTCGTGCATGGTCCGTTCATCCATATCGTTACTGATTTCATGGCGATCGTAATCGGAATTATTGCCGATAAAGTGCTTGATAGTGGCCACTACACCTTGGCTTTGCACCCCTTTTACATATCCGGTTGCCATACGTCCTGCCAAATAAGGGTCTTCCCCCATATATTCAAAGTTCCGGCCACACATGGCTGCACGATAGATATTGACAGCTGGCGCCAAAAGGACATTCACACCACGCGCTTTGCTGTCTCTTCCCAAAGAAACTCCATACCGATAGGCCAATTCTTCGTTCCATGTAGCAGCAAGCAGAGCGGTTGCAGGATAAGCAGTTGATTTTCCGTTAGTGCCCAACCCTTGAGGACCGTCACTCATCTGCATAGGCTTAATCCCCAAACGTTCAATCGGAGTGGAAGTCATCCATCCCTCTCCTCTTACAAACGACAATTTCTCTTCCACCGTCATTTGGCTCATCAGTTCATCCACCTTTTTATCCACGTCCGAAGTGTACCACTTCTGGGCAAAGACAGGCAACGAACTTAGAAATGCCAGCATCAATATCCCAATCTTCATTTTATATTTCTATTTTATCCATTCAACAAAACATCTGACTTCCAATCAAAGACTATTGAGCAAGTCCAATTTGCCATCGTTCACCAACTTGATAATCAGCTCGCCAAACAAAGTGTTCTGCCAGGCAAACCATTCGCGGGTAAAGTGCGTCGGGTCGTCTTTATGGAAAGACTCATGCATGAAGCCTGTACCGGCATCGGTCGTCATCAGCATCTTGATGCAATCTTTAATCTCCTCGTCCGACTGGCTGGTAAATGCTTTCATCATGATGCTCATCGGCCATACCATGTCATATCCGATGTGAGGGCCTCCGATTCCTTCGCCGGCCTTTCCTTTAAAGAAGTAAGGATTGCTGTCGCTCCACACAAAACGACGGGTGTTCTGATAAATCGGGTCGTTCACATCCACATCTCCCAAATAAGGCAAGGCCAACAGGCTGGGCACATTGGCGTCGTCCATCAGGAAATGATTGCCAAAGCCATCCACCTCGAAGGCATAGATGGTGCCAAACTCCGGATGGTTGTAAGTGGCATATCGCTTTAAAGCCGTCTCTACTTCCGATGCCAAATCGGTACACTCCTTAGCCAATGCTTCGTTCTTGTTCACTTGGGTCAGAATCTCGGCAGCTTTCCTCAATGAAGTCACTGCAAAGAAGTTGGACGGAACCAAGAACTGAAGGGTTGTGGCATCGTCTGACGGGCGGAAGGCCGAAACAATCAGGCCAACCGGACGAACCGGAGCACCTTTGCCGTCATTGTTCAATGTATCGAGTGCACGCTCCGTACGACGCTGGAATTTGTAGGGGCCTACTCCGTCTTTGCGTTGCTGCTCCTTAAAGGTTTTAAGCACATTGGTAATGGCCTCTACCCATACCTCATCAAAGATAGTGGCATCACCCGTCACCTTCCAATAATGATAGGCTAAGCGCAGGGGATAGCAAAGTGAGTCAATCTCCCACTTGCGTTCGTGCAGTTCCTTCTTCATATCGGTCAAATCCGACTGCCATTCGCCTCCCACCGGACCATCATTGAACGCATTGGCGTAGGGGTCGATATTGATGCACATAAACTGACGGCGAATCACTCCTTCCAGCATTTCCTTCAGTTTCGGGTCTTCATTGGCCAACTGCACGTAGGGCCATACCTGAGCGCCCGAATCGCGCAACCACATGGCATGAATGTCGCCCGTATATACAAATGTATCGGGCTTTCCATCCAGCTTACGAAAATGTACGGTGGTGTCCAATGTATTGGGGAAGCAATTTTCAAACATCCAAGCCAAGTAAGGATTCTTCAGCATCCCTTTTATTTCCCGAATCTTCTTTTCTACCGCATCCGAAACAAAAAGGCGCTCCTCCTGCTTGGGACGTTGGCTCACGTATTTCCCTACATTATCACGCGGGGCAACCATGCTCACTTCTTCCAAATTCACTTCGTTTAATAATAAGCCTGTTTCTGACTGTCCGGCAACAGCAGCATTTGCCGATGCCATGCTCAAGGCCATTGCCATTGTAATCCACACTTTTTTGTTCATAGTATATCTTTTATTATATTAATTGATAGCCGACAGCCGGGCATACATTTCCACCAACGCCCCTTGTGTCAGCAAGTATTTATCTTTCTTTCCGTAATAGGCCGGTCCGGCAAGGCAATTATCCTCAAACAAGCCCTTTCCATCACGTCCATTTTCCCACAGCCACTTCAAAGTGGTTTTGTAATCATTGATGTAAGTCGGATTGCCATCTATGTGATAAAGCTCCAAAAATCCGCGAAGCATAACAGCAATAAACCATACATTTCCATTTTTCAGCATCCTGACGGATTCGGATCCATCACCAGTCACATCAAAAAAACGGGCTCTGCATCCTTCTGCTATTTTCCGGGCTTCCTGCAAATATTCCTCTTTACCTGTCAATTGATAAAACAACGAAGCAGCTTGCAACATTTGTCCGCTATTATAGGTATATTTCGTTTGTTCCACCTGACCATCCAATAATACCTTATCGTAACAAAGTCCATCATTGGAATCTTGTAACCGACTTTTCACCCAACGATAAAGCTGCTTACCTTTCTCCAGATACTCCTCTTTCTTTGTCACCTTATATAATTTTAATGCCAATACAACAGCCGGTGCATTGCTGCATGTGTTTTTTGAAAACTTTTTCTGTTCGCACCAATAGACTCCACCATCCAAGACATTGTCAATGCCAGACTCCACAAATGTCCAGATTGATTCCGCTTTTCCCAAATATTCCTTATTATCTGTCAGCTCATAAAGTTTCAAGAACTCCATTCCTATCCAAATATTATCATCATAATAACGATCAGCGCGGCCAAACACCGTTGGATATGTCTGAAAGGCATGGGGAGTCCGAATCGTATCATAATAGCATTCCATCATCGGCAAAATACTATTCTCCAGCAAATGTATATAACGGGAAGAACCTGTACATTCAAGCAAAGCATTCACCCCCGAAAACATACTGGACATGTGCCAAAAGTAGGCCATCTTTTCATGCTCCAATGTTTCTCCATTCGTCTTATAAGTTATCACTTCATTGGTTGGAGGATAAGTCTCATAAAACAGTTCCTGCCCACAAGGACAAGAGGAAGAATAATAAAAACGATAAATATTATCCAGCAACTGCGATGCATGCTCCACAAACAATTTGTTGTCTGATTCTTTGTTTCGCTCATAAAAAAAATACGAGCATGCAACAACAACTAAAAAGCCGATTAAAACGATGTATTTATTCCTCATAATGCCTATTTATTATTTCTGCTTGTACAAAGATAAGATTTGGAAGGCCAAAAATTTGTTTCTTATTTGGACAAAAAAGTATGCAAAGACAATAATTGCATTCCATTAACTCCCATAAAACCTGCATCTTCCACCCAATTTGTACAAAACCATACATTTGACTTGCTTAAAAGTACTCTATAGCACCATCAAGCAGCCCTTGAAGTACTATATACCGCCTAATAACATACAATGGTCATTCACCGCACAAATAATAATGTATCGGTTTTTTGCCAAACATATACGTTTCAATGCAGCAATATCTAAATAAGAATCCCGATAGACCAAGGGGACTATCGGGATCCTTCTAAATTTATACAACAGAATACTTGTATTTACTCGTTGGCGGAATTAGATAGTTGACAATACCCGCTATACTATTAATAATCTATTGCTACGATGATTGATATCCTTTCCAATTCTATATAGATTACATTCACCGTTCATCGACCGATGAACGGTCGATGAAGTTATCTTCATTCGCCTTTGAAGTTATCTTCTGGCACCGTTCAGCGTTCGATGAACGGTGGATGCAGATAAACGTGCTGTAGTATAGAAAATATTCCTCCTTTGACATCTACTATCATTTTTAATTCCGCCAACGGGTTTGTATTTTATTTTAAAGCCGGAACGCCTGACTCCAAAGGCCAATAAGGATTCTGATAAAGCGTACTCTGCTCAACAGAAGCATAGTCGGGCGAAGTCAACAAGAATTGCTTGAGTGGCAACGGATCCAAATAATGCGCCATGCGCCATGTCAACCCGTCTGCAAAATCATTGTTGATCATATTCACTTCATGCGGACGATAATATTCACTGAGTTCAGGAGACGACATGTTTGCATTTACACCACCGTCTGTCACTGCATCCGGATACCATTCTGCCATGGGAGTATTCCATACATGGAAGCCTTCAATGTGAGCCGGGTGATCTATCAACTGTTCGAATGAACGCCAACGCTTCAAGTCGAAGTCACGCAATCTTTCAGACAGCATCTCGCAGCGGCGTTCACGACGGATATTATACAGGACCTTGTCCGACAGTAATTGGCCGGCAGTCCATGCACCCCAATCAGCAACTTCCTGGTTCATATCCGTGGCATTGATGGCTAATTGTGGGTTTTGGGCTTCGCCTACGAAACCGGCAGCCTCACGTATTTTTCTCCAATATTCCATGATGTGTCCGGAATTTACATCCTTGGTCAACATATATTGAGCTTCCATATAATTGAGCAATGCTTCCGTAGCACGGAACAATACACATACATTTTCACCATTACCACGGTTTCTGCAATTGGAACGGTCAAAAGTCATACCTTTGCGGATAGTGTAACCTGATACATACGGACCCTCGATAACAAATGTAATCAAGTGCGGAATCGGCTCTATTTCTGTCCAGTGTGTACCGGCTGCATCATTTACGTTTTTAAAGCAATTGATATCTCCCGGTTTCTTCAAAAAGATAAAAAGACGGGGGTCGCGATTAGTAGCTACTTTCTCAATGGTCGTATCATCGTACGTATAACTGGAAGCGTAGCGCGGCAAACCGTCTGCCATAAGGTAACCCTCTACCATTGAACGGGTATATCCCCCATGACTGTTATATTGGGCTGCTACTTCTACATTATTCGTGACGCCAAGTGCAATGCTGTATTCACGCCACAACAATACTTCCGGTTTATTGGAGCAATCCGTAGTACCCCAAATCTCAAAATACGGGTTTGATTCTCCTTCTGCTTGCGGGAGGACACCGTTGTTGATACTGAGGGTGCTTTTATACTTCTCTGCAACAATCTCGGCAGTAGCCACACTTTGCTCAAAGAACCATTTTGCTTCGGCATCAATAGAGCCGGTAGGATAAGAATAATTGGGGTTCTTTTCCGCACCGGGCCATCCTTCACCATTGGGCACAAAAGCTGTACCGGCAAAATTGGTCAGCCAAGATCCCATATAGAGCGCAACTCTTGATTTGAACAACAGGGCTACATCACGACTGATACGTGTATGACGATTCTCAAAGTTATCGGCCATGTAAGAAACGGCAGTATCAAGGTCAGTAATGATAGAACGGGCAACTTCATTGCATGGTTCACGATGGTTGGCTGCCACCAAAATAGCCTCATCGTCCGGCAATACCTCTTTCACTATAGGCAAGTCTCCAAACTTCAACAGCATTTTGAAATACTCATAAGCACGGAAAAAGTAAAGTTCGCCGATGTATTGCTTGATATTTGTTTCAGAACCGGTAAGTATTCCATTTGCAAAATTGGTCTCCAGACGTTCTATCATGAAATTAAGGTTGCGGACATTCCCCCATGACCAATTACCGTTGTCTTGACCGGTAAGCCAACGCGAAGTATCAAAACGGTCGCTGGGCACCTTGTTAGTCTGTACATCGGTGTCATTATCGTAAGGATAAAAATTATCATGACCGGGAAGTACATCCTGATAGAATTGATTGGCTGCAGCCTGTGCCTGATTCTCTGTTGTATAGAAACTTTCAGGAGTCAGCGATGAAGGGGGTTCCTGTTCCAAGAAATCATTGCAGGAAACCATAGCGGCCGATAAGGCTAATATAATTATAGATGATTTATAACGTTTCATAGTGATTATTTGTTAGAAAGATAAATTAAGTCCGAATGAATATGTTCTCGAAAGTGGATAACCATTGTTTCTGCTTGCGTCTTCACCCACGGTCTCCGGGTCGAATTGTTCCGGCAAACTGGAGAATGTGAAAAGATTCTCATCAGAGAAGAATACACGGAGATTTTTCACACCAAACTTTCCGGTGACACGCTGTGGAATCGTATAACCTACCTGTAGATTCTTCATACGCATATAAGCTCCGTTCAGGATATAGCGTGACTGGGCTTGGGTATTCTTAGAACCTAAATATACGCGCGGCAACCAAGCATCTTGGTTTACTTCACGATACCCATTCTGTACTGACCATGTATTCTCATCACGATAGTAGTCTTGCACAGAAGTAAGACCGCAGGCACCCCATGTGTCACCGGTTGAACCAAACAGCCATTGCGAAGCACCACCTGTCCAAATATCACGTTTCATCACCCCCTGGAAGAACATACGTATATCGAATCCTTTCCAGTTTGCATTCAAATCAAGTCCGAAGAGGAAGCGGGGTGTACTGTTACCCAACAATTTTTTATCACCGTGATCAGCCAAAGTATTGGCTCCTTGCCCGATGCGACCATCACCATTGAGGTCGGCATACATGATGTCTCCGGCTCCCCAGTTACTACCCAAATAAGATTGGTCAACTTTTGCCAAATGGGCATCCATCTCTTCTTGACTCTTGGCTATGCCAATTGTTTCATATCCCCAAATTTCATTGGTATAATGACCCACAAGGCGTCTTCCTAAATCTCCTGTCGGATTGTTGGGATAACGGGTTATCTTGGTTCGTGCATCTGACAGGTTGAAAGTCGCACTGTATGACAAGCCATTGGAAAGTTGGTCACGCCAGCCTATTTGCACCTCCCATCCGGTCGTACGAAGGTCGGTATTATTAGTTACAGGCACACCGGTTCCCAAGATAGACGGAAGTTCCGGAGCATTACCCACCATGTTTTTGGTATTACGGATAAAATAATCGAAACTACCCCATAATTTATTGTTGAAAATACCAAAATCAGCACCTATGTTATAGCT
>JAUNIV010000038.1 GCA_030523385.1 Bacteroidales bacterium
TATTTCCTGCAAGCCATGAAGCCGGAGCTGACAATCGACACGCTGTTTGTCTCTTGCCTTTGTCTTGAACGGCCGTTGTCACGGAGAGGATGCTACATCCTTCATTGTGCCTACTTGGATTATTTCGGACAGGCTATCCTGTTCAGCGGCCCGAGCGGCATAGGCAAGTCCACACACGCCGACCTGTGGTGTCGGTACCTTCCAAACACGAAGGTGCTCAATGGCGACCGTGCTCTGATTTGTCCTTGTCCCGATGGGAGTTATGAAGTGCAGGGTTGGCCTGTGTGTGGCTCCAGCGCTATCTGCCACAATGGACACCGTCCGTTGGCAGCCATTGTTTTTATCGAACAGGCTCCCGACAATTCCGTTCGTCCTCAGACAGCCATGAAACACTTCAAGGCACTCAGTTCGCAAGTCACAATCAACTGGTGGAACCCGCAGTTCACCCGCAAGGCGCTCAATGACCTGCAGGCACTGACCGAACGGACAAACATCCATACCTATGCGTGCAACATGATGCCGGAAGCTGCATCTACCCTGTGTCAATATCTGACAGCGCAGGGTGATATCCGATAAAGACAAAACATCCTTCATAATGAGGAGTGTCGATACAAAAGAATACATATCCATGCTGCGCAGCCTCGTGGAGGAAGGCAAGCAGGTGAGCCTGATTATTTCGGGCTGCAGCATGTCTCCCTTCCTTATTCATGCAAGAGATGCCATCTGTTTTGCCAAGCCCGACCGGGAACTTCAGAAAGGAGACATGGTGTTCTTTCAGCGTAGCGATGGAAATTTTGTGATGCATCGCATCTATAAAATAAAAAATGGAGCATATTACATCATCGGAGATGCCCAGACCACGATGGAAGGTCCGATAAGACGGGAACAGATATTCGCCCTCATAAAACAAGTGCGACGAAAAGGGAAGTGGATTGCTCCCGGAGATTTTTGGTGGGAGTTTTTTGCCCATATATGGTTGAATATTATTCCCCTACGTAGAATTATAATCAAAGTATATCACTTTTTTTGACATGAAAAAGACGAAAGAGTTCATCAAACGCAATATAGCCGGAGAAATCGTATTGGTTCCTTCCGGACAGACGGCACAGGATTTCAACGGAATGATTAGCCTGACCGAAACCGGAGAATTTATTTGGGAACACATTGAAGAGACAAGAGACTTCCATCACTTGATACAGTTGATACTGGACGAGTATGAAGTGGACAGGGACACAGCTTCGCAAGATGCGTCCATCTTCATCATGCAGCTTCTGGAAGCCGGCATGATCCGGCCGACAGGCATAAACTGGTAACAAGGAGCACTTAAAACCATTATGGATAATATGATATAAAAAGAACAATGTTAGATCAGAGCGTAAGTCCACAGCTCTATTATCAGCGGATAATAAGCGGACTTATATTAATTTCATGAATTACATCTGCCTGTGAAGGTCGATGTAATTTTTAACACGATAATCGGATAATACAAGAATATAAAACAATGAAACTCAATTCCAATCTGATTCTCCGCCAGATAGGCCGGGAATACATGATAGTCAATCCGTTTTCGGATACCATAGACATGGCGCAAGTCTATTCCATGAATGACACTGCCGCTTGGCTGTGGGAACATCTGGAAGATAAGGAATTCACGGCAGACGAAATGGCTTCGCTGCTGTGCGATGAATATGAAGTGGATATGGAAACAGCCCGGAAAGATGCCAACGAACTATGCAGGCAATGGTTAGAGTCCGGCTTAGCTATGGAATAAACTCCTAAAGATGATTTCAGATTCACTACAGAAAGCCTTTATGCTCTTGCTCAGGCAAGGATTGTGGAACCGACCGGAAGACTGCACCGTTCTTTTCCCTTTGGACGGGAACGAATGGAACGAAATCCGCGATATGGCGAAAAAGCAAACCGTACAGGGAATCATTTACAACGGCATCCGCCTGTTGCCGGCCGATTATATGCCTCCACGGGCTCTGCTGCTGAGCTGGACGGTGGAAGTGGATACATTGGAACGGGTCAATCGGCAGCACAGGGGCATTTTGAAAGGATTGCAACAGGTTTATTCACAACCGCCCTCCATTCCTTTTCTGCTGCTAAAAGGGATAGGAATAGCCGACTTTTATCCTTTCCCCGGACATCGTATGGCCGGTGACATTGACTTGTGGTTTGGCAATGAATCACAAACCGAACAGGCCAACCGACGGATGGAGGAATTGGGATTGCCTGTAAAAAGAGGGGGCAACGGAGAGTCTTCGTGTCTGATAAACGGGGTTTTGATTGAGCATCACAGCCGGTTGATAGAACTGCACAACCCTTTCCTTCAAAAGGACATCCGCCAATGGGAAGCAGGGATCTTTGCCGACAGCCAAGGGAAACTACCGGTTGAGGCAAACCATCTGTTGCTTTCGACCCACATTCTGAAACATCTCATCAACGAAGGTATCGGGCTGCGGCAACTGTGCGATGTGGCCATGACTTTTCATGCGTTGCATGCCGTTACGGATAAAGATGAACTGGAACGCCTCTGCCGCAAATGGCATATTTATCGGTGGAACCAATTACTTTATGCCTTGTTGGTGAAATACCTGGGCATGCCAGCTGGCCAATTGCCGTTCAACACCCATGTTTGTCCGGATAAACTAATGCGAGAGGTGTTGGAAAGCGGAAACTTCGGACATGGAGACGAACGCTACGGTGAACGTCCCGCCGGGAAATGGGCCAACAAACGATATACGCTGAAACGGATTTTTCATAAAATGCACCTGTCTTTGGGATATGCTTTTGATGAAACTTTCTGGTGGCTGGCCGGATTGACCTTTGCACGTATCAAGGAACTGGCAAGAAGAACATGAAGAGATTGCTGAAAAAATTCTTGCAGGGCCTCACCAGGGAGAAGCTGAGCCATACATACCAGTTAGGGAGGCGAGCTTTCAGATGGGTCATGCAGGTCACGGAAGGTTACCATTGGCTCATCACATTTTCCATCTTTTCGGGTATCTTTGGGGTTGCCATGTCATTGGTCAATGTGGCCATGTCCAAGTGGATTATAGATGTGGCTACCGGGGCACAAGAGGGCAACATCTATCTGGTAGCTTCGATTGTGGTTTTATCCTTCTTGCTCGGCATGGGCATAAAGCTCATATCCCCCTGGATTTTTGGCAAGATTAACATGCGTATCAGCATCCGCATGCAAAATTCGCTGTCCGATGCTTTGATGATGTGCTCGTGGAAAGGTGCCGGCAAATGGCATACGGGCGATCTGCTGACTCGTATCGGCAGCGATGCCTCGGAAGTGTTGGGTATGGGGATGGGAATATTGCCCAATTTGCTGGTCACTACCCTGCAACTGACAGGCTCTTTCTGCTACCTGTGGATATTGGAGCCCCGCCTGGCATGGTTCATCCTGGCTGTTACTCCGCTTGTGTTACTCTCTAAAGTGTATTTCAGAAAGGTTAGGGAACTGAGCCGTGCCCAAAAACAGATGAGCAGTGAGATGGGGACTGTCATGCAGGAAAATCTGTCCAAACGGATCCTTGTCCGATCGCTCGGAGCCACCGACTACCGGAAACAGAAACTGCACGACACCCAAGAGAAGCTGTTCAAATTGGGCATGGAACAAATCAAGTTCTCTACATTCACACAGGGGGTCATGGGATTCACCTTCGGCGGCGGTTATCTGTGTGCCTTCTTATGGGGAATCTTCCGGTTGCATAACCACGAAATAACCTTCGGAACCATGACAGCTTTCCTTCAGTTGGTAGGACAGGTTCAAGGTCCTTTTCTGGGATTAATCTCCATTCCTCCCAGCCTGGTACGCGGATGGACTTCCGTGGAACGGCTGATGGCTCTCTTCGAAGATGTGGAGCCGGACGAGCATCCGGTCTATATAGACAAACCGCTCACACTGACATTCAGTCACGTTTCTTTCGGCTACGAAGAAGGACAATCTGTGGTGCATGACTTCTCGGCTATTTTCCGTCCTGGTACTTCTACCGCAATAGCCGGTCCTACGGGAGCCGGAAAGACTACTATCATACGTTTGATGCTGGCTCTCATCAATCCGGAAGAAGGAAAAATAGAATTATCGACTGCCGACGGCCGGTCTTTTCCGGTTGCTTCAGACATGCGCATCAACTTCATGTACGTGCCCCAGGGCAACACCCTGTTAAGCGGGAGCATACGTGAGAACTTATGGCTGGGTGCTCCGGGAGCTTCTGATGCCATGTTGGAGGAAGTTATCCGTTTAGCCTGTGCCGAGTTCGTATTCGATTTGCCGGAAGGACTGAACACTCCGGTGGGGGAACACGGATATGGCTTATCCGAGGGGCAGGCGCAACGTATAGCCATAGCACGTGCCTTGCTGCGGCCGGGCAGCATCTGGTTGCTTGACGAAGCATCGTCGGCATTAGATACAGAGACGACATCGAGACTGATGAACAATCTGCTGCGGGCGGGCAAAGACAATACTTTGATTTTCATTACGCACGACCCCCGCCTGATAGAAAAATGCGATCATGTGATACATATCGGTCAATCAGAATAAAATATAATAAATAACGAAAATGAATAGAACATTTAAATTACTGTGTTTGCTGGCCATGCTCCTATTATTCGGTTCGTGTGCCAGCCGCAAGGACTTTGTCTATCTTCAGGACATGGACGAGTTGAAAGAATATCCTGTGACGCAAAAGTATGAGGCTATTATCCACCGGGATGACAAGTTGAGTATCGTTGTCAACAGTAAAGATCCTGAACTGACATTGCCTTTCAACATTCCCGGCAGCGGAGGTTATACGGTAGGTGCCGATGGCAGTATCGTCAGCTCCAGCGCTCCGGTCACCGAAGGGAAAGAGTCTAAAGGTTATCTGGTAGATGTCAACGGAGATATTGACTTCCCTATATTGGGCAAGCTGCATGTGGAAGGCATGACACGCAATCAACTGACCGAACTGATAAAAAGACGTCTGGTGGAAGAAGAATTGTTGAAAGACCCCATTGTCATGGTGAACTTCCTGAACTTCAAATTCTCCGTTTTAGGAGAAGTGGGACATGTGGGCACATTTGATGTCACCGGCGACCGCATCACCTTGCTGGAGGCTCTCGCAATGGCAGGCGACCTGACTCCCCGCTCACGTTTGGACCGCATAGCTGTCATCCGCGAATATGGGAATAAACGCCGCATCCTTTACCATGACATCCGTTCTAAAGACATTTTTACTTCTCCCTGCTATTATTTGCAGCAAAACGACATCGTGTATGTAGAACCAACCAAGGCAAAAGCCACCGAACAAGACCAACGCAAATTCAGCACATGGAGCATGATTCTGTCTTTCATCACTACAGTCACTTCACTTATTTTTATTTACACCAAATAATATAAAAGCATAAGCCAAATGATAAAGATGAGCGAACAAAAGGATATGTCCGGAGATAAAGCGACAAGCGCGGGAGGATTCAATATCAACCCGATTGACATCATTATGTATCTGCTGTCGAAGTGGTATTGGTTTGTATTGTCGGTGGGACTATTCGGAGGATATGCATGGTACCAGTATGCCCAATCTCCTTTTATTTATTCGCGGTCGGCCACCGTCATGATCAAAGATTCCCGTTCGGGACGCATCAATGGAGGGCTGGATCGCTTCAATACCTATACTTATACCAATGTATCGAATGAAATATTGCAATTCCAGTCTCATAAGCTGATGAGGGATGTAGTCGACCGACTTCGTGCCGATATATGCTACACAATCATGGACGGTCTGCGCGAAAAAGAACTGTACACCCAGTCACCGGTCAAGGTTTCACTGGCCGATACGGAAGACCAACAGCTGTTCAGCCTGACCGTGACCCCCGTCAACTCTGAAAAGGTCAGGCTCTCTGACTTTTCCGGTGATGCAAGCGGCAAAGTATTGTCCGCGTCTTTGGGAGACACCATCACGACTCCTGTCGGAAGAATGGTTATTACCCCAACCCTATATTATACAAAGAAATGGTATAATTCTCCCGTCAATGTACGCAAACAGAGCATAGACGGCATGGCAAGCCTGTTTCGCAGCAACATGAGTATCAGCCAGGCCGAGAATGACGCTTCTATCCTCTATCTTTCGCTCAGGGACTATTCTACGGCCCGTGCCGAAGATGTGCTGAATATGCTGATTACCATTTACAATGAAGAGACAATCAAAGACAAAAACCAAATAGCCATCAATACATCCAACTTCATCAACGAACGGCTGGTGATTATTGAGAAGGAATTGGGAGGAGTAGAATCTGAGTTGGAATCTTATAAAAAAGAAAACGACATGATTGACATCGGATCGGCAGCCAGCATATCCATGTCCGACAAAAAACAATACAGCAGTACTGCACAGGATTTGCAGATACAGGCCAGAATGGCCCGCTTTATCAAACACTATCTGACCGACCCAAGCAAGGCGACAGACCTCATCCCGTCAAATACGGGGATTTCTGATATGAACATCGAAAGTCAAATCACGTTGTATAACACGAACAAGCTGAAACGTGACAAGCTGATGGAAGGCAGCAGCGATAAAAACCCGGTGGTGCAGGAGTTGAACAATACACTGAATGCCATGCGGCAGAATATCATCCGGGCTGTTGATAACATGATAGTGAGCATTGATGTAAAGCTGAACGAAGCGCAAAGCCGTGCGGGTGAAGCCCAATGGCGTGTGGCCAACATTCCTACCCAACAACGCCAAATGCTCTCTATAGAACGCCAACAGCGCATCAAAGAAGAATTATACCTATATCTATTGAACAAGCGGGAAGAAAATGCATTGAGCCAGGCTACCACCGAAACAGATGCCCGTGTGCTTGACCCGGCAGGAGGAGGCGACATGCCTATACAGCCCAACGGGCGTGCCATGATTATGGCAGGAGTCATGAAGGGATTGGCTCTCCCTACCGTTGTTTTGTTGTTGCTGTTGTTTTTCGATACACGCATACGCAACCGCAAAGACATAGAAGATGCGGTCAGTATTCCCTTCTTGGGAGAAATCCCCAGTGACCCTTCACGCAAAAGCTTGCACCTGAAAGGACGTGCGGACAATAATAATATCGTTGTCAGGAGCCAGGGGCGTGACATCGTGTCGGAAGCATTCCGCATCATACGCACCAATATGGACTTTATGCGTGTCAAATCAAAGAACATGCAAGTCATCACTTTCAGTTCTTTTGGTCCCGGTGCAGGAAAGACTTATGTATCAAGCAATCTGGCTGCCAGCTTTGCACAGACTGAAAAGAAAGTGATTCTGATAGATATGGATATCCGCAAAGGTACCCTCACTTCACATACCCATATTCACAAAAAAGAAAAAGGCATAACCACCTACCTTGCCGGAAACATCACACTTGATGAAATCATTAAAAAGAATGAGATATGCGAAAACCTTGATTTTATTCCGGCAGGGCCTGTTGCCCCCAATCCATCAGAATTGCTGCTGAGCGAACAGTTGGAAAACATGATAGCCGAACTGCGCAAGCGTTATGATTATATCTTTGTAGACAATGTTCCCGTAGGTATCATTGCCGATGCCGCCATAACGAATCGCATTGCCGATTTAACTATCTTTGTGGTACGTGTGGGCAAACTGGACCGTCGCATGCTTCCCGAGCTGGAAAAGATTTATCATAGCGGGCAATTGAACAATATGTCTCTCATATTGAATGGTGCCATCGTAAGACATAACGGATATGGCAGTTACGGAGGCTACGGATATGGCTATGGATATGGTTACGACTACGACAACGAACCTCAATCTTGGTGGAAACGGTTTTTTGGAAAGAAATCCTAAAAGGTAGCAGATGTTTTGGATATTCAAGCATAAATACAATCTGATTAATTCTGGTTTAATGAAGGGCATGACCGACATTCACTCCCATGTTTTGCCGGGAGTGGATGACGGTGCGCCCGATATGAAAACCAGCCTCTCCCTGCTTCGGTACATGGAGTCTTTGGGAATCCAAAAAGTATGGCTCACGCCGCATGTTATGGAGGACTATCACACTTCGCCCGAACAATTACGCAAAGGGTTCGCTGCACTGAAAGAGGTATACCGGGACAATCTGGAATTGGACCTGGCTTCTGAATATATGATGGATGCCGCATTTACAGACAGATTGAAAGGTGACTTATTGCCCATAGGCAGCAACAATCTTTTGGTCGAGACATCTTACATGTTTCCTCCAACCAGACTGCAAGATATACTGATGAATGTGTGGAATGCAGGATACCATCCTCTGATAGCCCATCCGGAACGCTATTTGTATATGGAAGAGCAAGACTATGGGATATTGAAAGAAAAAGGATATTATTTTCAATTGAATCTGATGTCTTTAAGCGGCTATTACGGACATCGCCCCAAAATGGTCAGTGAGAAATTATTGCTACAGGGGATGTATGATTTTGTAGGCACAGACTTGCATCATCTGGAGCGTTACCAACCCATGCTTGATGCTTTGAAACTGACACGTAAGCAACTGGAAGCTCTTGAAATTCTGATAACAAACAATGCGCAGATTTAGGAATATCTTATTCTTGTTCGTTTTTTTGTCGGTTTTTCTTCTGTTACTGTTGCCTTATTTGTCACCTGTAAGAGCGGGAAATCTCTTTTTCATCAGTCTTGCAGCAGTTCCTCTTTTCGTCGCAAACGGGTTCTTGTTTCTTGTAATGCTGTTGAAACATAGCCGTTGGAGCTGGTTCTTGGGGGCATTGTTGCTGGTCAGCTTGTCATACATGATACATTACGTTTCTTTTCCCTTTCCGGCTTTTCAAGGCAGGCAAGGCATTCAACCGATTCGTCTGATAAGTTGGAATGCGGAAGGTTTCCATCTGAATAGTGACACGTTGGCAAAAGTTGCCTGTTATATCAACGGCCAACATCCGGATTTACTATGTTTCCAAGAGCGTCCGCATACCAGTTTGTTGGCATGGGACAGCATACAATCCGCTTTTCCCGACTATCCTTATAAGATTATCAATTCACGGGAAGACGAGGTACTCAACCTGGCCCTGTTTAGCCGATGGCCGATCAGGAACATCAAGGAGTATTATTTCCCGGACAGCTACAACAAGGTTCTTCAAGCGGATATTAAGATGAAATGGTGTACCATCAGGCTTTTTAATGTGCATCTGCAAACCACCGGAGTTGCTCAGGACACCAAAAACAGTGATCTGTTTCAGACTCTGCGAAATAACGCCATTAAGCGCAATTTGCAAGCCGAACAGTTAATCAAGGCCATCCAAAAAAGTCCTTTCCCTGTTATTGTATGCGGTGACTTTAATGATGTTCCCTCCTCTTATGCCTATCGCAACATGGCCCGTTTCATGCAGGATTGCTTTTTGAAGGCCGGTTGCGGATGGGGAGGCAGCTATCAGCCGTGGAAAGGATTCTTCAGAATAGATTATACATTCTGTTCCAAAGAATTCGGCGTAGATAGTTACAGGCTTATTAAAAATAGCTGGAGCGACCACAAAATGCAAGAAAGTGAAATCCATATCAGCAGTTACATTGATAATTAATCATAGAAAGAAAAAAGTTACGATGTTAAGTCATTTTTCATTTTTGAGAATAACAAAATATGCTTCTCTTATAGTTTTAAGGAAATGAAAGAAAACTGGACAATAGAAATAAAGCCCAAGAAAAAGTGGCTGGACATAGATTTAAAAGGTATCTGGCAATATCGCGACCTTTATTATATGTATGTAAAGCGCGATATTGTCACGGTGTACAAGCAGACCATCTTAGGTCCCCTTTGGTTTCTCATCCAACCCATATTTACCACCGTAATGTATATGTTCATATTCGGTGGCCTGGCAGGCATTTCAACAGATGGAGTACCACAACCCTTGTTTTACATGGCAGGCATCATGCTGTGGAACTATTTCAGTTCCGCTTTCAATGTGTCATCGAATGTGTTTACCACCAATGCGAGCGTGTTTGGCAAAGTCTATTTTCCCCGTTTAGTCGTACCATTGTCCGGCATTACCTCCAATTTGATAAAGTTCGGGATACAACTGTTGCTGTTCGTTGTCATGTACCTTTATTTCTACATCCAAGGAGCATCCTTGCATGTCAATGCCGCCCTGTTGCTTTTCCCTTTTCTGATATTCCTGATAGCATTCCATGCCATGTCGTGGGGACTGATTGTATCGGCATTGACCACCAAGTATCGCGACCTCACCCAGTTGGTCACCTTTGGCCTGCAGCTGTTTATGTATGCCACTCCGGTCATCTATCCACTGAGCGCCGCCCCCGAAAAGTATCGCGACATCATAGCCCTCAATCCCTTAACCCCCTTGTTTGAGACATTCAAGTACAGTTGCATGGGGTGTGGTTCGCTCGATTGGGGCGGCTTGATTTACAGCACGCTATTCATGCTCGTTACCCTCTTCTGTTCTATCTTGATCTTTAGTAGAGTGGAACGTAATTTTATGGATACGGTGTAAGAAATGGAATTTTATAAAAGATAAAAATGAATGATATAGCCATACAGTTTGACCACGTAGGCAAATTATACAAACTGGGATTGGTAGGCACAGGCACCCTGAGCCATGACCTAAACCGTTGGTGGAAGACCACCGTTCTCCGTCAGGAAGACCCCTATTTAAAGATAGGCGAGACCAATGACCGTAGTAAAAAAGGCTCATCCGACTATGTTTGGGCATTGAAAGACATTACTTTCGATGTGCATCAGGGCGATGTGGTAGGCATCATCGGGAAGAATGGTGCCGGAAAATCCACGTTATTGAAACTTTTGTCGCGTGTCACTTCTCCTACTACAGGAGTCATCCGTGCTCGTGGTCGCATAGCCTCCTTATTGGAAGTCGGTACCGGTTTCCATCCGGAACTGACCGGACGTGAAAACATATATATGAATGGTTCCATCATGGGCATGACTCGGCATGAAATCTCTCGAAAGCTGGATGCCATTGTAGATTTTGCCGGTGTGGAACGATATTTAGATACACCTGTCAAGCGTTATTCCAGTGGTATGACTGTTCGCTTAGGGTTTGCCGTAGCTGCTTTCCTTGAACCGGAGATACTGGTCGTGGATGAAGTATTGGCCGTTGGCGATGCCGAATTTCAGAAGAAAGCCATCGGGAAGATGCAGGATGTATCGAAAGGAGAAGGAAGAACGGTGTTGTTTGTGAGCCATAATATGGGAAGCATGCAACGCCTTTGTTCGCGTGGTGTATTGTTGGAAAACGGCAAAATTAAATATATGGGGAATATATCTGATACGATTCGCGCCTATCAAAGCGATGAAATCACCCAAGATTCATTCGATGGTATTGATGGGAATGAAAATATCCTTTATTTGAAAAAGGCTTCTGTTTCATCCAGCGACGGAAATATCTTTTATAATTCTTCCACCATAAGAATAGAGTTTGAGGTGTGTGTAGTAAAGCAAATACCGTCTTTAGTTATTGGATTCAACCTTTATAGCTCTTATCAACATCCATTGGCACGAACGGACTATAACGATGAAAGTAAAAAGACATCCTTAGAACCGGGTACTTACCATTTCGTTTTTGAGATTCCGCCCTATACCCTATCCAATGGGGGATACAAAATAGTTTTCGATGTAGCAGAACGGAATGTAAAGTGTTACACCACAGAGAAATCGCAATTAACATTCAATGTACTGCAAGGAGAAGATTGCTTCGGTAATGTTTTTGCAGAAGATATTCCTATAAAGTCATCTATTATCAGAGAGAAGTGGTTAAAGGTACAGGATCATTTGGCACTTGCTTGAATATATCAGTAAGTTGATATCATAAAAATCCACAAAAAATGGCTGTCAATCAAGCAAATGCTATATTCTCCTATTAGAATATTTACTCTATTGTCAGATATGAATATCTCTATTATTATTTGTTCACGGAATTCCGATATTACTTCTGAATTGAAAAACAATATAAGAAAAACGATAGGGAATATTGACTATGAAATTATTTGCATTGATAATTCAAACAACAGATATTCTATCTTTTCTGCATATGATGAAG
>JAUNIV010000443.1 GCA_030523385.1 Bacteroidales bacterium
AAGGTAAATATGTCATGCAAATCCTTTACATTCAGATATATTGCATAGCCAGCAACTATAACGCTCAGATTCGCTACTGTCATATCTCAACCTCCAAATTTAAAGTATTCGCCATTCCTGATTAAATCCTCAAGAATATGCATACGTTCCGTATAGCCATATCCCTTTTGTTCCAGATAGGTTGCTATACGGGCATACTCAATATAGATGTTCGTCATAAAAATACCAGGATCGTCACTTCCCACAACTATCGGAGGTGTCAACAAACCCTCCTCATCAAGATCGTCACCAAGCCATTTTTCCAAATGATGCTCTTTGCTTTCACGATAAAAACTGATAGCTGTGTTACTCGTCAACAGGACTTCCAAGGCTACACCTTTCATTGCAATCTTGTTGAGCACCAGCTTTTGGATATGATACAGGTTTTCCTCCGAAAAAAGTCCTTTCTCAATATCCACGTCGCAAAGTTTGTTATATTCCTCTTTCACTATCATGTCAAAATGATACATCCAGTAAAGTCTCTTTGCTGCCGTGTTGTCCTCGAACATTCTCGCCACTTTTTCCATCTCCGCAAAGTCAAACTTATCTATATGGGTGTAGCCCCGAAGGATGTCACCATCATATTTTCTGAAAGCCCAGGCATCCGTCATCTCCTTGATACTATTGAATGTGCCATAGATTTCCTTATGCAAATCCACAATCTGATTATGAAGTTTGGGCAGCAACTGTATCAAGTCGTTATATTTGTTTTCGTTGCAGGAAATCAAGTGGTAGGCAACTATCAAATCGTCTAACCACTCACCCTTCTTCATTTTCACCGTCTTTCCAATACGGTTCATCCAGAGCGAAGGTTCTATTCCTGCCGCCGTACCATGACCAATGCGGTCGCCTTGTTCCATATCCAAGAAATCCACGGCTTCCACCATCATACGAAGACCGCTCAACAAATGTACGAAGTCCTCACCTGCATGAAAAGTTATCTGAATGTCTTTCTTCCTTTCTCTCCATTTCTTGCGAAGCCAATGAAAGGTCGGTGCAAACACCTCAGGTCCAGCATCCATCTCATTGGCTGCGGCATCAATGCCCACCACCTCACACTCTTTGATGTTCTTGTATGAGGCATATAGCATCATCAAATAGAGTGCATGACCTTTTCTGCGAATACCTTTACGTACCTCACGGTGTCTTATCTGCCTGTCAGTTGGTTTTGTATCTTTCTGCTTGATAAAGTGAGCCACCAGTTGAAATTTGGGAGCAAAGCCTTTGCCGAACTTATCCGCCAAACGCTTCTTGTAACTCTCGTATCCATTTATGATACCCTGCACTAAAGCAAGATTTTCATAGAGTGTACCCTTGGGTGAAAAACGTCCCTCGATATGCTTCAGAAACAGAAAATCATTGTCGTAGCTCAGTTGTCTTAGGCGGCTTTCTATATTCTTTTCCTCATGTCGCCACCTGAATCCGTTTTCTGTCACCATTTGGAACTGCTTGAATCCCTTTTGCCATTCCTGTTGCACCATCATCTTGTGAATACTGCCAAGAATCAAGATAAGATAGTGAAAGTTCTTCACGGTCTTCCCATCCAATTCTCCAGCATCCATCAGCTTAAGAACCTTCAAATAGAAATATGCCCCGACAGCCAACTGCGGATTGTCTTTTTTCCCGTATGAAGGATGCCAATATTCGTATGGAAAAGAAAGAGGAACTTTTCCCTTGGAATATTTGGGAATCTTATAAATGATAGAATTCAACAGCTTCTTTCCTGTCCGTATCCTGTTCACAAAGTCATTCAGTGGCACTGTTGTCAGCTGTTCCCTTTGCATCCTCACGAAATACTTGTTCCAAGCAGACTTGAATGAAAATATCCATTTCTC
>JAUNIV010000444.1 GCA_030523385.1 Bacteroidales bacterium
ATTCTCCTTCAGCAGGTGCAACGCCAAAGTCATGAACTGGTTGTCTTTGGAGGTAACTTCCATATTGAGTGCATCGCAGTTCATGCTGATAGAGAACTTGCTCTTGTATCGCTGGCGAAGAGCCAGGATGTTTCGGATGCGCAACTTCAATATCTCTTCGTTGAAGGGTTTGCACAGGTATTCGTCCACTCCTATCTCGTAGCTGATTTTCTCCTGCTCGTCCGAACGGATGGCGGTCAATATCAAGAAAGGTATGTGCGAAGTAGCTAAATTGGCTTTTACCCGTCGGGACAGTTCGTTTCCGTCCATCACGGGCATCATCAGGTCGCTCACAATCAAGTCCACCGACTCGTTTTGTATGACCTCCAATGCCTTCTCTCCGTTTTCTGCTTCCAGCAAACGGTAAGTATCGCCCAATAGCGAGCAAATGTAGAAACGCATGTCCCTGTTGTCTTCCACAATCAAGACGGTCTCTTTCCGGTTTCCTGTCTGAGGCAGAGACACGGAAGAGGGGCTTTCGGCTGTAGGCGCATTCGCTTCTGTCTGCGGACTGCCCTGCTCCAAAGGCAGCAATATCCTGAAATAGGCTCCCCGCTTCGGATTATTGCCGGCATAGATGTCGCCTCCGTGGAGCGTAATGATTTTCTTGCACAAGAACAAACCTATGCCCGTGCTGCTCTGTCCGTACACCGGATATTTCACGCTGTGTTTCGACTGGTAGAACCGTTCGAAGATGCGTTCCGTGTCTTCGGGAGCTATCCCGTGTCCGGTGTCCTTGATGTCGATGAACAGGAGGAGCCTGCCGTCCTTGTCCTTCAGATTGCCCACAAACAGGCTGATTTTCCCGTTGTCCGGCGTAAACTTCACGGCATTCGAGAGCAGATTGACAATGGCCTTCCGCATGTATTCGGCATCAAACACCCAATAGGGAGTAATGAGGCGGAAGTAGGTGACGATGTCTATCTTGCGCTCGCGGGCAAAGACGTCAAACGGCATCAGTATATCTTGAATGAAGCGGACGATATGGCCGCTTTCCTGGTTCAAGACTACTTTGTCGGCATCCAGCTTGCGGAAATCCATCAGTTCGTTGACCAACGAGAGCAGGTAATCGGAGTTTTTCCCCGCTATCTGCAACTGCTGTTTCACGGCCGGTTCGCTGCTTTCTTCCATTGCGCGTTTCAGCGGACCGCTGATGAGTGTGACCGGCGTGCGGAATTCGTGGGTGATGTTGGTAAAGAAAGCGATCTTTTCTTCCGTAATCTCTTCCACATGACGCGCCATGGCTTCCAGCCTGCCGTTCTGCACCTCCAGTTCGCGGGTCCGTTCTGCCACCTCCTTCTCCAGTTTCTCCTGCTGTTCGCGATACATGCTTATCTTCCATCGGTAGAAAGTGTGTCCGCCTGCCGCAGCCATGAGCGCCAATAACAGGTAGAACCACCACGACTTGTAGAAATAAGGCAATATGGTCACTCTCACTTCTGTTATCTTGTCAGACCAATGTCCTTTCTCGTCGGTGGCGTATGCCTGAAACACATATTTCCCGGGAGGGAGGAAGTTATACTTTGCCACATACTCTCCTCGCGGCATTTCCGTCCATTGTTCTTCGTAGCCTTTCAGCCGATAGGCATATCTTATCCGGTTGCTGTTGCCATAGTTCAGTGTGGAGAGTTCGATGGAGAAGCCGTGGTCTTTCTCGTGCAGCAGAATATCGTCCGGCGAATAGTCGGGTGTCTCTTCATCGGTAGGCGGATAAACCATCGAACCTGCCACGCTGAGCGAGGTAAACAAGACTTCTACGTCTTTTTCCTGCGTCTTGACCACGTGGGGACTGAAAGCCACCAGTCCGTTGA
>JAUNIV010000445.1 GCA_030523385.1 Bacteroidales bacterium
ATCGTGGTGACGATAGCGGTCTTTCTGATGAAAACTTATGGGGGAATCGACTGCATAGATACCATAGGCGACCGTTTTACCATCCACTCCCAACTGCCGGATGCCGTGGTGCCCGAATTGAATTGGGAAGCCATCAAGAACCTGTTCCCTGTGGCTGTCACCATTGCTATATTGGGTGCCATTGAGTCATTGCTTTCGGCTACTGTGGCCGACGGTGTGATTGGCGACCGTCACGACTCCAATACCGAACTGATAGCCCAAGGGGCAGCAAACATAGTAGCTCCGTTGTTTGGCGGCATACCCGCCACGGGTGCCATCGCACGTACCATGACCAACATCAACAATGGCGGAAAGACTCCGGTGGCAGGTATCATCCATGCGGTGATATTGCTTCTCATCCTCTTGTTCCTCATGCCTTTGGCACAATATATCCCCATGGCCTGTCTGGCAGGTGTGTTGGTCATCGTGTCCTACAACATGAGCGGATGGCGCACCTTCAGAGCCTTGCTGAGCAACCCGAAGTCGGACGTCAGCGTCCTGCTGATCACTTTCTTCCTGACGGTGATATTCGATTTGACCATTGCCATCGAGGTAGGCTTGCTCATTGCTTGCGTGTTGTTCATGCGCCGTGTCATGGAAACTACCGAAATCTCTGTTATCAAGAATGAGATAGACCCCAATGCCGAATCCGACCTGGAAGTACACGAAGAGCATCTGATAGTACCTCAAGGGGTGGAAGTATATGAAATCAACGGTCCGTATTTCTTCGGTATCGCCACCAAGTTTGAGGAAATCATGTCGGAGTTGGGCGACCGTCCGAAGGTGCGCATCGTGCGTATGCGTAAGGTGCCGTTCATTGACTCCACGGGTATCCACAACCTGGACAACCTCTGCCGGATGTCTAAGAAAGAAAACATACAGATTGTGCTTTCGGGAGTGAACGACAAGGTGCATCAGGTATTGAAGAAGTCGGGCTTCTACGAACTGTTGGGCGAAGAGAACATCTGTCCCAATATCAATGTGGCATTGGAGAAAGCCAAAGCTATGCTGGATAGTAAAAAAAACTCTTAGAAATGAGGTGGCTGTAATGGGGTTCAACTATCTCTATTATATGTATGTAGTATATTTAATCTATTGTCACAATTATTGATGTCAAACTGGCTTGATACAGATTTATTTTACACGTTTTAATTGTTAAACACGTGTAAAGTAAATCTGTATCAAGTCAGTTGACTATGTATTGTTCTCTTCTAATATTGGAATAAGATACTTTCCTCTCCTAGGAAAATGAAAATGCTGTACCTAAAAAATATTAAAGGATAAAATAGGTTTGCTTTTTTGTTTATAATAACCCGTTGGCGGAATTAAGTTCGCATATTTAACTCTGCCAATAGGTTTAAATAATAAACTTTCTTATGTTTGATACCATTCTGTATGTAGAACCGTATTGTTATGAAGTTTGAAGAAATCATGTCGGAGTTGGACGATCGCCTGAAGGTGCGTATTGTGTGCATGCGTAAGGTGCTGTTTATTGATTCCACTGGCATTCACAACTTGAACAACCTTTGCCGTATGTCTAAGAGAAAAGCATACAGATTATGCTTCCGAGAGAAAACGACAAAGTACATCAGGTATTGAAGACGTCGGGTTTCTACGAACTGTTGGGCGAAGAGAACATCTGTCCCAACATCAATGTGGCATTGGAGAAAGCCATGCTGGATAAATAAAAGTACTGTTAAAGATGAGGTAGCTTTAATGGATTCAACTAACTATCTATATGTAGTATTTTAATCTATTATAGTCAAAAGGAATTGATTTGCAAAAAATCCCAATAAATAATATCTTTGCG
>JAUNIV010000039.1 GCA_030523385.1 Bacteroidales bacterium
GGTTTTCTTCTATGAGCATTTGTATCAATTCCTTTGATTGCTCTTCTTCCACTTCTTGCATTGGAGAGAAATATTTATTTACTACCTGTTGGATTTGACTTTCATATTCATCGCTGATATGGATGATTTTCAAAGCACCTACTATCATGGTACACTGAAATGAAAGAAGAAAGAACAAGATGATTCCTATGAGGTAACTTACAGGTTTAAAGGTAGCACTTTTATACCATCCACGGATTAGTACAAAAAACAGAGTCATACAAACTATCGTAATGAAAATTCCCCATACGATACTGCTGAAAGAAAATTTTAGAAGTTCAAACAAACCCCACATAGCCTATGTTTTCCATTTTATCAAGGAAAGGCTCATTCCGTGAGTTGTTTTCGTTTATATTCGATTGGCATATATAAAAAAGACGTGAGCCTGTACCCGTTACTCGTCCCACGCTCGGAGGCCTTCGCATTGCCCATCGTAGTTGAACGAGCAACGCAGAGCCCACGCCGATCCATATAGTGAAGATATTATACCTATATATAATATATAGGTATAGATATCCCATCCATATACATCCCATGGACATCTACCATTGCTTCGTCTTGACTACGATTGAAAGGTTGCGAAGTTTCCAAGCGTCAAGATCAAAGCGTCGTAGTAAACGCCTCTTCATATATATATGTTCCCTCGCCCTGCTTTTTGATTAAAAGCAAAATCGGCGTAGAGCATTGCAAATATATGGCTAATTTTTGATAAAACAAAAAAAGTAATGTTTTTTTCATTAGGACGAGGAGTAAACCTTGCTCTAAAATGCAACAAATGTTTTATGAGGAAAGAAGTGATAAAATTAGAGAATGAGGGAATGGAGTAGGTTTAAAAGAACAGTGATAATACATTTTAGAAAAAATATACACAAGTGTCAATGGAGCATATTTTTCTCTGAAAAACTTAACAGGTGTCAAAGGCACATCACTGCACCTTTGACACCTTATATTATTTATAAAAGCTTTGCTTTCAGTTTAGCCAACATGTCTTGCGTCATGCTGTCCAAATCGTATTCCGGTTTCCATCCCCATTCTTCGCGGGCACAAGTATCGTCCAAAGAGTTGGGCCATGAATCAGCAATAGCTTGACGCAACGGATCTACCTTGTATTCCATCTGGAAGTCGGGCACATACTTCTTGATGTTGTTGTAGATGATTTCGGGGTCGAAGCTCATAGAAGCAATGTTGAATGAGTTGCGGTGTACCAACTTGTCGGGGTTGGCTTCCATGATTTCTATGGCTGCACGCAGTCCGTCGGGCATATACATCATATCCATGAAGGTGTTGGCAGAGATGGGGCATTCAAACTTTTCTCCCTTTACGGCTGAATAGTAGATATCTACTGCATAGTCCGTAGTGCCTCCACCCGGAGGAGTGACATACGAAATCAGTCCCGGGAAACGTACCGAACGGGTATCTACACCAAAACGGATGTGATAGTAATCGCTCAAAAGCTCACCGGAAACCTTGGTTACGCCATACATGGTGCGCGGATTGCGTACTGTGTCTTGCGGAGTCTTGTCTTTGGGAGTATTGTTTCCGAATACGCCGATGGAGCTGGGAGTAAATACGGCGCACTTCATTTCGCGTGCCACTTCGAGCACATTGAAAAGCCCGCCCATACCGATTTTCCAGGCTAATTGAGGCTTTGCCTCGGCAACGGCAGACAGCAAGGCTGCTAAATTATAAATGGTATCAACATTGTACTTCGATACCGTTTCGGCAATCTGCTGTTCGTTCGTAATGTCCACGATGGCCGAAGGACCTGATTCCTTCAGTTCGCCCTTAGGTTCGGCACCGGGGATATAACCGGCTACGATGTTCCCGTTATAAATACGTCTTAATTGCATGGTTAGTTCCGAACCGATTTGACCGGTGGAACCGATGATTAATACATTTTTCATAGTTTGCTATTTTGTTTCTGAGTTTCTTTTTGCAAACAAAGATAATTAGAATACCTTATATATCGCAAAATTTTCCCTGTATTTTTAGTAAGATTCAAAAAAAAGTAAGAACTTTGTCATACGAGAATGTTTTTGGTAACTTAATCTATCTAATTAAATAAAAAAACTATGTATGGTAAAATGAAAGAGTTCCTTGCGAAGGAACTGGCTGATATCAAAGCTGCCGGATTGTATAAGAACGAACGTATCATCACTACTCCGCAACGGGCAGACATCCGGGTGAATGCTGGAGAGAATGTGCTGAACTTCTGTGCTAACAATTATTTGGGACTGTCGGATAACCAACGCCTGATAGATGCAGCCAAAGCTGCCATGGATACTCATGGCTTCGGAATGTCTTCCGTACGCTTCATCTGCGGTACTCAGGACTTGCACAAGCAATTGGAAGCTGCCATCTCTGATTACTTCAAGACAGAAGACACCATATTATATGCTGCCTGTTTCGATGCCAACGGCGGATTGTTCGAACCGTTGTTTACTGATGAAGATGCTATCATCTCCGATGCACTGAACCACGCTTCTATCATCGACGGTGTACGTCTGTGCAAGGCAAAGCGCTATCGTTATGCCAACGCCGATATGGCAGACTTGGAGCGTTGCTTGCAGGAAGCACAGGCACAGCGTCATCGCATCATTGCTACGGACGGTGTGTTCTCTATGGACGGCAATGTGGCTCCGCTGGATAAGATTTGTGATTTGGCTGAAAAGTATGACGCATTGGTGATGGTGGATGAATCTCACTCTGCCGGCGTGGTAGGTGCTACCGGTCATGGCGTGGCAGAACAGTTTAATGCCTACGGACGTGTGGATATATTCACCGGCACTTTGGGCAAGGCTTTCGGTGGTGCTATGGGTGGATTCACCACAGGACGGAAGGAAATCATTGACATGCTGCGTCAGCGTTCCCGTCCGTATCTGTTCTCCAATTCGGTGGCTCCTGCCATTATCGGTGCCAGCTTGGAGATGTTCCGCATGCTGAAGGAAAGCGATGCACTGCATACCAAACTGATGAACAATGTAACTTATTTCCGCGACAAGATGTTGGCGGCAGGATTCGACATCAAGCCTACTCAAAGCGCTATCTGTGCCGTGATGCTTTACGATGCCAAACTGTCTCAGGACTTTGCCGCTAAGATGCAGGAAGAAGGTATCTATGTCACCGGTTTCTATTATCCGGTAGTTCCGAAAGGACAGGCACGCATCCGCGTACAGTTGTCTGCTGGACACGAGACTGAACATTTGGACAAGGCCATTGCCGCATTCATCAAGGTGGGCAAGGAACTTGGAGTCATTAAATAAGGTATATCCGGTTGGAGTTAGTGTTTCTTCCAGAAACCGGGAGTAAACAGCAACAATACGGTAAACAATTCCAGGCGGCCTATCAACATGAGCAAAGCACTGACCCATTTGGCAGCATCAGGCATCCATGACCATGAATAGGCCGGCCCGCTTTGTCCTATACCGGGACCAACATTACCCAAACTGGAGATGGCTATGCTATATGCTTCGACGAAACCTATTCCGAAAAGCATTAGCACCAGCCATCCTATCAGTACAATCGTGATATACAGGAAGGTGAATGCCAATACCGTCGATTTGGTGTTGGGAGAGATGACTTGCTGGTTGATGCGTACCGGCAGTACGGCATTGGGATGAATGATGCGTTTGAACTCGTTCTTCACCACGCGCCCCATGATGGCAAGCCGGATGCACTTGATTCCTCCGCTGGTAGAGCCTGCACAAGCACCGCAGAACATGACGATGCACATCAGTGTCCACAGCACAGGAGCCCATAGCATGTAGTCGTCAGACGTGAATCCGGTACTGGTTTGCAGGGATACTACTTGGAACACGGCTTTCCGAAAAGCTTCTTCCAGTCCCAAATGGTCGGTGAGTGTCAGTACAGCAGTGGCAAAGAGGGTGAAGCATCCCACCGTGCCTACATACCAATGAAATTCCGTATCCTTGAGGAGTCGTTTGAAGTTCCCTTTCAGGAACACCAGAAACAGCAATGTGAAGCTGATGCCCGACAAGAACATGAACAAGGTGATGACATATTCTATGTAAGGTGAATTGAAATGGGCAACACTGGCCTGCTTGGTGGAATAGCCGCCGGTGGCAGTGGTGGTGAGCGAATGGCATATACTGTCGAACATGCTCATGCCTCCCAAATACAATAGGGCAACTTCGATGATGGTCATGCCTAAGTAGATGGTCCATATCCACTTGGCCATGACGCCTATGCGTGGGTGAACCTTGTCATGGGTGGGTCCGGTGGCTTCGGCTGCAAACAGTTGGACACTGCCTACTCCGAAGATAGGCAATACGGCTATGGTGAAGAAGACGATGCCCAAACCGCCTATCCATTGCGTCAGGCTTCGCCAGAACAGCAATCCGTGCGGAAAAGATTCTATATTATCCAATATGGTGGAACCGGTGGTGGTGAACCCCGACATGGTCTCAAAGAAAGCATCCGTGATATTGGGGATATATCCGCTCAGGTAGTAGGGGAGCATGCCAAACAATGAGAAGGTGATCCATGCCAAAGTTACGATGACGTAGCCATCGCGGCGGTTCAACCGCTTTTCTGCATTCTTGCCTAATAGGGTTGAGGCTATGCCTGCTCCTGCCGTAATGGCTGCCGAAATAAGGAAGGCGGTCATGTCCGGCTCCCAGTTGCAGTAGGCAAGCAGTGCGCACAGCAACATGAATCCTGCTTCAATGAAAAAGAGGGCGCCCATGATTCGGGCAATCATTTTAATGTTGATCATCAGTTGAAGAATTTTTCTATTTTCTTAATCATCATGCTCAGGCAGAATACCACCACGTGGTCATTGGGCTGTATGATGGTGTTGCCTGTAACCAAAATACCTTCTCCGTTGCGTATCAGTCCGCCTATGTTTACCCCCTTGGGCAGTCCCATATCCTTGATGGTGCTTCGTGTGATGCGTGCTCCTTCTTTTACTATAAATTCAGCCACATCGGCATTGGCTACTGTCAGGCACTTCACGTTCGATACGTCGGCATCCAGCATCATTTGGTAGATGTGGCTGGCGGCTATCATCTTCTTGTTGATTACCGTGCCGATGTCTAAGCTTTCTGCCATGCTGATGTAGTCGATGTTCTCCACTTCGGCCACTGTTTTGGTTACTCCCATACGTTTGGCAGCTAAGCAGGCCAGGATGTTGGTCTCCGAATTGTCTGTCAGTGCCACGAAAGCTTCCGTATTCTTCAATCCCTCTTCCAACAGCAGTTCCATGTCTCGCCCGTCACCATTGATAATCATGACTTTGTCATCCACTACTTCTGTCAGTCGGTTGCAGCGGTTCAGGTCATTCTCTATGATTTTGATTTGCATGTATTCGGGAGCATACTGGCTGGTGCGTACAGCAATGCGGCTTCCGCCCATAATCATCACGTTGCGCACATCGGGATAATCTTCCTTGCCGGAAATCTTGCGTATGTAGGGAATGTATTTCTTGGTGGTGGTGAAGAACACAATGTCGTATAGCTTGATGACATCGTCTCCTCGCGGAATGATGGTTTCATTTCCTCGCTTGATGGCTACGATGTGGAAGGGGATGTTCCGTCCTCCCAATTCGTGAAGGGGTACGTTCAGTATCTCTGCCTTTTCCCTCATTTTGGTGCCTATCAGTACCAATGCGCCTCCACAGAATTCCCACCATTGGCGTATCCAACTCATCTTCACGGCATCTACAATGTCTTTGGCTGCCAGCATTTCCGGATAGATAAGTGAATGTACTCCCAATCGGGCAAAGAACTCTTTGTGTTTGGGCAACAGATATTCGTAATTGTCAATGCGCGCCACAGTCTTTTTGGCTCCCATGTTGGTAGCCAGCATGCAGGCTGTCATGTTACGGCTTTCTTCGGGCATGACGCCGATAAACAAATCGGCTCCTGCTACTCCTGCGTCTTTTAATCCCTTGATGGAGGTAGGAGAGGCATTGACAGTCATCAGGTCGAAATTAGAATCCAGTTTGCTCAACTTTTCCTCGTTTTCGTCCATCAGTATAATATCTTGTTTCTCGCCGGACAGCAGTTTGGCCAAATGGGTTCCTACTGCTCCCGCTCCTGCTATGATGATTTTCATTTTCTCTCTTTATGTTTACTCTTCAAATGACCTTAATACCTTATATATATATGCTTCATCCATACTGCAAATGTGGTAAAGCTCTTTCACCGTGCCATGCTGTACGAATTGGTCCGGCAGACCGATGCGTTTCACTCTCGGTGCATAACCGTTGTCTGCCATAAATTCCAGGATGGCACTTCCCATTCCTCCTTTCAGCACTCCGTCTTCTATGGTGACTACCTTATGGAAGTTTCTGCCCACTTCGTGCAGCAAGTCTTCGTCCAATGGTTTCAGGAAGCGCAGGTCATAGTGTGCAATGCTCTGTCCTGTTTCTTCTTCTGCCTGTCTGATGGCTTTGGCTGCCAATGTACCGATAGGCCCTAACGTGATAACGGCGATGTCTTTTCCTTCTTTCAGCTTTCTGCCTTTGCCTATCTCGATTTCTTCCAACGGGCATTGCCATTCCACCAACGAACCTCTGCCACGCGGATAGCGAATCACAAAAGGACCTTTGTCCGGCAGTTGTGCGGTGTACATCAGCCGGCGCAATTCGTGCTCATCGTAAGGAGAAGCTACCGTAAGGTTGGGTATGGGGCGCATATAAGCCAAATCGAAAGCCCCGTGATGCGTAGGTCCGTCTTCGCCTACCAGTCCTGCCCGGTCTAAGCAAAGCACTACGTTCAGTTTCTGTATGGCCACGTCGTGAATTACATTGTCGTATGCCCGTTGCATGAAGGAAGAATAGATATTGCAGAAAGGCAACAAGCCGTCTTTGGCCATTCCGCCCGAAAAGGTGACGGCATGTCCTTCGGCGATGCCTACATCGAAACCTCTTTCGGGCATAGCCTTCATCAGTATGTTCATGGAGCAGCCCGAAGGCATGGCAGGAGTGACTCCCACTATCTTTTCATTCTGTCGGGCCAGTTCGAGCAATGTGTTTCCGAATACGTCTTGAAACAAGGGCGGCAATCCTTTGGTGTCTGCTAAGATGCGCTCTCCGGTTTCCTTATCGAAGATGCCCGGTGCATGCCACACGGTGGCAGCTTTCTCTGCCGGTTCGAAACCTTTTCCTTTTGTGGTATGTATATGCAGCAACTTAGGCCCTTGCATGTTTTTTATCTCTTTCAGTACGCGGGTCAGTGCATGAATATCATGCCCATCTACGGGACCGAAGTAGCGTATGTTCATTCCCTCAAATACATTCTGTTGCTGTGTCAGCATGGATTTCAGGCTGTTGTTGAAGCGTATCAGGCTTTTGCGCCGTTCTTCGTTCAGGATGCCCCATTTATGGAACATCTTTGAAAGTTTGTAGCGTATCCGGTTGTAACCTACCGAAGTTTGCAGGTTCAGCAGATATTGTTTCATGCCGCCTACGCTCCGGTCTATGGCCATGTTATTGTCATTCAGGATAATCAGCAGGTTGTTTGGGGTCGATGAAGCATTGTTCAGTCCCTCGAATGCCAGTCCGCCGCTCATTGAGCCGTCTCCTATGACAGCCACTACATGACGGTTGTTCTCACCATGTTTCATGGCTGCAACGGCCATTCCCAATGCTGCCGATATGGAGTTGGAGGCATGTCCGCAGGTGAAGGTATCATATTCGCTTTCGGACGGAGAAGGAAAGGGGCGGATGCCATTCAGCTTCCGGTTGGTACAAAAAGCATCCCGCCGGCCGGTCAGTATCTTATGGCCGTATGCCTGATGCCCTACGTCCCACACAATGCGGTCGTAAGGAGTCTGGAATACATAGTGCAAGGCAACGGTAAGTTCTACCACGCCTAAGCTGGAACCGAAGTGTCCCGGATTGCGAGAAAGCTCATCTATAATCTTTTGCCTCAGCTCCTTGCACACTTCGGGTAATTGGTCTGCACGCAGGCGGCGCAGATCTTCCGGAGTGTCTATGCTTTGCAGCAACTGATATGAATTGTCCTGTCCCATTCCTAATAAAATGTGATAAATATCGTGCAAAAATAACATAAATAAGCATATAATGATTACATTTGTTCGAGAAAAATAAACACCGTTTTATTCCTATGAATTTCAGAACGCAAGTAGAACTACCCGAAAAGGAAACAGAAATAAGGCATTCGGACCGAATGATGCTATTTGGCTCTTGTTTTGCCGAAAACATCGGAAAATTGTTGGTTGAAAATAAGTTCCGGTGTGATGTGAATCCTTTCGGCATACTTTATAATCCGCTGTCTGTGTCCGAGGCCATCCGGCGGATTCTTTCCGGAAGGCTGTATCGGTCAGACGAGTTGTTTGCTTCCGGCGGCAAGTGGCATAGCTTCATGCATCACAGTGTCTTTTCCGGAGATTCTGCCGAAGAATGTCTGGAACACATCAACAGTCGGTTGGGGCAGGCTTCGGTTGCATTACCTCGTTTGGATTGGCTAATCATCACATGGGGCACAGCATGGGTTTATATTCGGAAGGAAACAGGTGTCGTGGTAGGCAACTGCCATAAACAGCCCGACAGGCTTTTCGAACGCAGGTTGTTGTCTGTAGATGAGATAGTGGAAACTTATGCCGGTTTGTTGGCCGAGGTTCGGAGGATAAATCCTCGTGTCAAGGTGTTGTTCACGGTCAGTCCTATCCGTCATGTCAAGGATGGGATGCACGGCAACCAGATCAGTAAATCCGTCTTGATGCTTGCCGTAGATGCCTTGCAACATCGGTGTAAAGATTGTTACTACTTCCCTTCTTATGAAATCATGATGGACGAACTTCGTGATTATCGTTTTTATGCCGATGACATGGTACACCCTTCGTCGATGGCTGTCGGTTACTTGTGGGAATGTTTTGATAAAACTTATTTTGGGACAGAAACAAGACAGGCAATCAAAGGATGGGAAGAGATCAAAAAGGCATTGGGGCATAAACCGTTTGATGCGCACTCAGATGCTTATCGTAAATTTTTAACACAAATAGTGTTAAAGATAGACCAACTTAAAGAAAAGTTCCCGTATTTTGACCTGCAAAAAGAATCAGAAGAATGTCAAGCTCGATTGAAAATATAGAAAAAGCATTGGGTGCGAAGCGGTTTGGAAATCGTAATGCACAGATAGACTGGATTTTGACAGATAGCCGTTCCTTGTGTTTCCCGGAAGAAACCTTGTTCTTTGCATTGAAGACAAAACGGAATGACGGACATAAATATATTCCGGAATTATACGAACGTGGTGTACGTAATTTTGTGGTGAGCGAACTGCCCGAAGGAAGAGAAGCATTTGCCGATGCGAATTTCCTGCAACTGCCCAATCCGCTGAAAGGATTGCAGAAACTGGCCGAAAAGCATCGCGACTGCTTCCAAAGACCCGTCATCGGTATTACGGGAAGCAATGGGAAAACCATCGTGAAAGAGTGGCTCTATCAGTTGCTCAGTCCCGATCGCATAGTTACCCGTTCGCCTCGCAGCTATAATTCGCAGATAGGCGTGCCCTTGTCTGTGTGGCTGATGAATGAACACACGGAAGTAGCCATTTTCGAGGCTGGTATCTCCGAAATGGGTGAAATGGAGGCTTTGCAAAACATTATTAAGCCTACTGTCGGTATTCTTACCAATATAGGAGGGGCACACCAGGAGAATTTCTTCTCTTTGCAAGACAAGTGTATGGAGAAGTTGACACTTTTCAAGAACTGCGACGTCATTATTTATGATGGCGATAACGAGTTGATTAGTTCCTGCGTTTCCAAATCGCTTTTCACTGCCCGCGAAATTGCATGGTCAAGAAAAGACAATGAAAGACCGCTCTTTATTGAAGCTGTGCGGAAAGGAGAGCACAGCACTACCATCAGATACCGCTATTTGGGTATGCCGAACGAGTATGTCATTCCTTTCATTGACGATGCTTCCATCGAGAACTCCCTGCACTGTCTGGCGGCAGCCTTGTATATGATGGTGCCTTCCGAACAGATAGCTGAACGTATGGCACATTTGGAGCAGATAGCCATGCGATTGGAAGTGAAGGAAGGAAAAAACGGCTGTGTGCTGATAAACGACAGTTATAATTCCGATTTGGCTTCATTGGACATTGCCCTCGACTTTATGTCCCGCCGTTCGGACGACAAGCGGAAGAAGCGTACGCTCATCTTGTCGGATATGTTGGAGACAGGACAAAGCAGCAAATTGCTCTATCGGCAAGTGGCCGAACTGGTACATAGCCGTGGAATTGACAAGATAATCGGAGTGGGAGAGGACATACGGGCAGCTTCTTCCCGTTTCGAGATGGAGAAATATTTCTTCCGGACTACAGAAGATTTGTTGAATTCCGATTTGTTGTCCGGATTGCGCAATGAAGTCGTACTGATTAAAGGGTCGCGCTCTTTCCATTTCGATGACATTTCGGATAGATTGGAGCTAAAAGTGCATGAAACCATTCTGGAGGTTAATCTGAATGCTTTGGTAGATAATCTGAACTATTACCGCAGCAAGCTGAAACCCGATACGAAGATGGTTTGCATGGTAAAGGCATCTGCCTACGGAGCCGGGTCTTACGAAGTGGCAAAGACCTTGCAAGACCATCGGGTGGACTATTTGGCCGTGGCTGTAGCCGATGAAGGCTCGGATTTAAGGAAAGCCGGAATTACCAGTTCAATCATCATCATGAATCCGGAGTTGACGGCGTTCAGAACCATGTTTGATTACAAATTGGAACCTGAAGTCTATAGCTTTCATCTGCTGAACGAGCTTATCAAGGCGGCAGAGAAAGAGGGAGTGACCAACTTCCCTATCCATATCAAGCTCGATACAGGCATGCATCGGTTGGGCTTTGCCCCTTCGGATATTCCCGCATTGATAGAGCGGTTGAAGAAACAGACTTCCGTCATTCCTCGTTCGGTATTCTCGCATCTGGTAGGTAGCGACGGAGCACAGTTCGACTCATTCACCCGCAGACAGATAGAAACCTTCGAGGCTGCTTCCGAACAGTTGCAGGCAGCCTTTCAGCATAAGATATTGCGGCACATCTGCAATACGGCAGGCATAGAGCGCTATCCCGGTGCTCAGTTCGATATGGTGCGCTTAGGTATAGGCCTGTATGGCATCGATCCTTTTACAAACCGTATCTTGCACAATGTGACTACTCTGAAAACCACTATCTTGCAGATACACGATGTAGCGAAGGAAGAAACCGTAGGCTATAGCCGTAGGGGGCATTTGGAACGCGATTCGCGCATAGCTGCCATTCCTATCGGTTATGCTGATGGATTGGACCGGCATTTGGGCAATGGCCATGCCTATTGCCTTGTCAATGGCCAGAAAGCTCCCTACGTGGGCAATATTTGTATGGATGTGTGTATGATTGATGTGACCGACATTGACTGCAAGGAAGGTGATAAGGTGATTATTTTCGGCGATGACCTGCCTGTCACCGTATTGTCTGATATGTTGGATACCATTCCATACGAGATACTGACCGGTGTTTCCAATCGGGTGAAGCGGGTGTATTATCAAGATTAAATTTATAAGGAAATAATTATTCCAATGTTACTGTCATTGTATTTTGTGGCGAGTTCACATGCCCGCCACAAAATACATAATGAGCTAATTCTCATCGCTCTCTGTCAAAACGGTCTAAGCAATAATATGAAGCTTAGTTGATAAAGCTTGTCTTGCATATTATCAAAACCTTCCCATGAAGGTATGATACACTATTGTTTGAGTAATTCATGGATTTTGTCCGGACTCAATCCTGTGGAGTGTGCTACGTCTTCCAATTTCATTCCTGAACTAATCATGGTG
>JAUNIV010000040.1 GCA_030523385.1 Bacteroidales bacterium
CCTCCTCATTACGACGAGGCATGATATGGTCTTTGACAACAATAATCTTTTTGAAAAAATCATTGATGTTTGTCAGTGAGCGAGATTCCTGTATTTCCTTTTCCCTATTAGGAATTGACAAAGCAGATTGCACATAATACTTCTTGCTTCCAAGATTAGCAATAAAATCGACTTCAAGCTGAGTACGGATCCATTTGCCATCTCTATCCTGCTTTTTTATCTCAACCATTCCAACATCCACATTGCAACCACGGACAATCAGCTCATTGTAAATGATGTTCTCCATGATATGTGTTTCCTCTTGTTGCCGCATATCGAGAATAGCATTCCTCAAACCGATATCAGAGAAATAATATTTTGAAAGCGTATTGATATATTTCTTGCCTTTTATGTCATAGCGTATAGCTTTTTTCAGAAGAAATGACTCTGACAGATAAGTAAGGTAATTAGAAATAGTCTTATTGGTGATATTTACATTCTTTACGCTCTTGAAAGTATTCGACAACTTTGTCGGATTGCATGGAGCACCTATAGATGATGCCATAATGAGCACCAACTCTCGCAGTTCACTATCATTCTTAATTCTATGCCTCTCAATAATGTCTGCCATATAAACAGTCTCAAACAAGTTTTTTAGATAGTTTATCTTCTTTTGTTCGGTATCAAAAGATTGAATAAGCGGTAAACCACCATAGGTATAATATTCGCGCCACGCGTCTTGCTTGTCCCCACCTTTTGCAGAATAAAATTCCGCAAATGATAGAGGATTCACATGAATAGTCTCTCCCCGACCACGAAATTCCGTAGGAATATCAGATGACAAGAAGTGAGAATTGCTTCCAGTCACGTATGTATCAGCATTATCAATGTGCCGAAAACTGTTCAATACATCAACAAATTCATCCATCAACTGAACCTCGTCAATAATGATGTAGTAAAGTTCATTGTCTTTGATTCTATCATGAACATAATGAAGCATCACATCCGGATTCCTTAACTCCTTATTCATGCGGTCTTCAAGGTCAATGCGAATGATGTGGTCATCGGATACACCATTATCCAACAAATAGTGATAGAATAAGACATTCAAAAGATACGACTTGCCGCATCTGCGAATTCCTGTAATTACTTTGACAAAGCCATTCTGCCGACTTTCTATCAGCTGCTGAAGATACCTATCTCTTTTTATTTCCATTATATATTCCTAATTTTTGCCACTATTGGCGTTTTTTAGTCATGTAAAGGTAATGATTCTTATGCAACCGGCCAAGTATTGTCAACTAAAATGTGCCAATACTGGCAAATTTTAGTAATATGAGAGCATTTTATTCTCTATTCACATAAAGAAATCGAGTAACTACTCGTTTTTTAGTTATAGCAAAACGTGAACTCAGAATCCTTCGTCCGCTATCTAAATTAGATATTGCCGGATGAAACCTATGCCCGTCAAGGAAAGCACTGGTTTTATCCGGCAATTTACTTATAATGAACTACTTTCCCAATCAATCCACTCCCCAGTTCCGATTAGGGCGAGAACTCATCACGAAATGAAGCGTGGCTCCGTCTTTGATGTCATCATAAGTTATGGACGTTTTATTGTATCGCTTCCCGTTCAGATACATCTCGCGGATGTAAACATTGCGTGGCGACCAGTTCTTCGTAGTGACCTGTATCTGCTTGCCGTTGCTCATAGTTACGCTCATGCCTTCCACACAGGGCGAACCAATGCTGTAAACATTGCTCGATGGTGCCATAGGGTAGAATCCCATGCAAGCAAAAAGATACCATGCCGACATCTGGCCGCAATCATCGTTGCCGCTCAGTGAACCGGGCTCATTGCCATAGAAACTATCGGTAATGGTACGTATCCACTGCTGGCATTTCCATGGCTCACCCAACAGATTGTATAAGAATGCTACATGGTGGCAAGGCTCGTTGCCATGCCAGTAGGCACCGATACGCCCTTGTATGTCGTGTGCACCGGGGATGTCCTTGTCCATCTCTGTGGTAAACATCTCATCCAGACGCTGCAAAAGCAAGTCACGACCTGCGATGTCCATGTAACCACGGAAATCGTGGGGCACATACCAACTGTATTGCATGGTAAAGCCCTCGGTAATGTCTCCCCAACCGTGTACGGAACCGGGACCTTGATAGGCAATGGGGCTAAAAGGCGTGCGCCAGTTTCCTTGCGAATCGCGTCCGCGCATGTATTTGGTTTCAGGGTCTATCAGATTCTTATAGTTCATCGCACGGCGCATGAAGGTTTCGTAGTCTTCTTCCTTGCCCAAAACTTTGGCAGCCTGCGCAATGCAATAATCATCATAGGCATACTCCAGTGTCTTTGATACGGATTCCGCTTCTTTGTCGAACGGCACATAGCCCAATGACGTATATTCGGGCAAACAATCGTAATGACGATTGGTGGCCGTGGTCTTCATGGCCTCGAAAGCACGTTCGTAATCAAAGCCTTCCACTCCTTTTACTATCATGTCTGCCAGAACGGAAACGGCATGATAGCCAATCATACACCAAGTCTCGTTGCCATAGAACGACCAGATGGGGAGCATCCGCTCCGTACTCTTGTCATAATGCGCCAGCATGGAGTTGGCTATATTGGCCTGCAAAGGACGGTTGACCAAATTGAGCAGCGGATGGAAAGCACGATAAGTGTCCCACAATGAGAATACGGTATAGTTCGTGAAGCCTTCGGCACGTGTGATGTTCTTGTCCAGTTCGCGATAGCGTCCATCGGCATCCTGAAAGAGGAAGGGATGCTGTGCCGTGTGATAAACACTGGTGTAGAAAGTCTGCTTCGTGCGCAAGTCCCCCTTGACGGTATATTTGCCCAGTTCCTTTTCCCACTGTTGTTCGGCACGCGCCTTCACTTGTTCGAAGTTCAGGCCGTCCAGTTCCTTGAGGTTCAGCAAAGCACCTTCGGTACTTACGCCGGACACGGCAGTCTTGACATAGACTTCCTCTCCCTCGGCTGCGGCAAAGGAAAGACAAGCCATCAGCTTAGGTCCCCATGCTTCCAGGTGGCTGCGAAAGCGCGAAGTGTTATAGATAACAGGCTTACCGTCTTGAAAAATACGGAAACCATCCAGTTTGCGGGAGAAGGTGGCAGCAAAATACACATGCCGTTCGGGTCCCCAGCCTTTCACTAATTTATAGCCGACCAAGGTACTGTCGTTTATCTGACGCAAGTTGGACCACGGACAGCTCTGCCACAAAGTGTGATTGAGGTCAATCAGCAGGAAGGCTTTATCCGTCTGCGGATAAGTGAAGCGGAAGATACCGCTGCGCAAAGCTGCGGTCATCTCGGCTTTCACTCCATAGTCTGCCAGTTCCACTCCGTAATAACCGGGAGAGGCCCATTCGCGTTCGTGCGAATAGCGGGAACGGTATCCGCTATCGGGGTCATCGTGCGTGCCGGGTTGCATCTTTACTTCGCCCGTGCCGGGCACAAAGAGGAAATCGCCCAAATCGGGAATGCCTGTCCCGCTCAAATGGGTCAGGCTGAAACCCATGAGTGTATGGTGCGTGTATTTGTAACCCGAAGCGGCATCATAGAAATCGGCATCCGTGTCGGGACTTATCTGTATGCCGCCGAAAGGGACTTGCGCACCGGGATAGACATTGCCATAACCATCCGTTCCCACAAAAGGATTCACATAGTCGGTCAGACGTTCCTCCTGTGCCTTCGCCCCTAAGGCAAAGACACAGGCAACTGCCAAAAGAAGATTCCTGTTCATACTTCTCATTCCTTTATATCGCCCACTGCCAGTTGATACTCTTTCCACAAATCATCGATGTTATATTGTTCGCCCAGCACATGCTTGATGGCACCGTCGAACGACCAGGGCACCACTTCCAAAGTACTGCGATTGAACTTGCGAAGGAAATCGGGGTCTTTCGTATCGCGCAACCACACAAAGAAGTAACCGGCTGTGCGATAACCGTCCATGTAATTACCTCCCTTAGGACGGTCAGCCTCACCATGAAAACCACCATTGGCTACACGCACGGCATCTGCCATACCTTCTATGAATGCCCAAAACACTTTGTTGGTGCCATAGCTGCCGATGCCTTGCGGTTCCAACTGGTAAGCGTGTGTCAACTCATGGAGCAACACACCACGTGTCTCGAAGTCCACCCGTGCCGTATCGTTGTTTGCAAAAGACTTGGCTATGTGTCGGGTACTATAAAAGATTCCTATTTCTCCATTCCCTCCTCCTTTAGCAGAGATTCCGTCAGTATCTTCCAGCGTATAATGTAAATTATAGACCGGAGCAATGCTGTCCGACGGACTAAAGTAGAGCGTATGAAGCACCGTACGTGCCTGCTTAGTGATGTAGGCTTGCGGATCAGTTATCAAGGTACGGTAGATACGTGACCCTTCGCTATCGGGGGCTTTATCCTCGAAGATAATGTTTCCTACAAAATAGTCTTTCCAAAGATTATCTGCTGCTTCTTCGGCAGAAATGGGTTCTTCGGCTACAGTGGTTGCCGTAGAAGATTTTGAAGTACAGGCAGACAGACACAAAGACAGACAAGCTGCTGCCCAGAAGATATGTTTCTTTTTCATTGTTCTTACAATTTAAAAGTTATTCGGATTGATTTACTTGATTGGTTATTCACCATCTGTCAGCGAATAAGGCTTGTCGGACTTGTCCAGTCCGCGCGTCTTGTTGGGTGATACACTCATGACAAACTCCAGCGTACCACCCTCTAAGATGTCTTGGTGCGTGATATACATCTTCGTATAGGGCTTTCCGTTGAGACGCACAGCCTTTACATAACGCTTCTTGTCGCTCACTCCCGGCGCTTTGATTTCAAAAGTCTTTCCGTTGGCAAGGGTCAGCTTGATGTAAGGCAGGTAGGGTGCTCCCAGCACATACTGGTCTGTGCCCGGACATACCGGATAGAATCCCATGGCCGTAAAGATATACCAGGCGGACATTTGGCCGCAATCATCGTTGCCTCCCAATCCGCGAATGTGGTTCTTATACATCTTGTTCATTACTTCGCGCACCCAATACTGCGTCTTCCAAGGCTGCGAAGTCCATGCATATAAATAAGGTATATGGTGGCTTGGCTCGTTACCGTGTACATAGCCGCCTATCAGGCAGTCTTCCGTGATGTCCTCGTTGTCCTTATAATAAACTTCGGGCAGGTGCATGCTAAACAGTTCGTCCAGCTTGCGCAGAAATTCTTTCTCTCCACCCATGAGCTTCATCACTCCATATACATCTTGGGGAGCATGGAAAGAGAAGTTCCATGAGTTGCCTTCTATGAAGCCTTCGCCATGTGTCTGCAACACATCGAAATCGGGTTTGAAGCGGCCATCCCTGTAACGGGGACGGGCAAAGCCCAATTCATTATCGAAGATGCGGCGATAGTTCAACGCACGTTCGCGATAGCGGGCAGCGGTTTCTTCGTCACCGGCATTCAGCGCTGTTTGGTAAATGGTCCAGTCATCGTATGAATACTCCAGCGTGGTAGAAGCTGCCGTTCCGCTGGCTTCCAAAGGCACATATCCCAACTTCACATAATCGCCGATACCATCGAAATAAGCCACATTGGAAGTAGTGACCATGGCTTTCAAAGCCTCTTTCTTGTCGATAGCCGCTCCTTTGCTGATAGCATCTGCCAACACGGATGTGGCGTGATAGCCGCTCATGCACCAGTTGTCATTGGCCATGTGGCTCCATACGGGCAACAGTCCGTGCACACTCTGTTGCTGGTGCCGAATCATGGAGATTGCCATGTCGGTAGCCTGTTGGGGCTTCATCAGCATGAGCAACGGATGCTCGGCCCGATACGTATCCCACAAAGAAAAGATGGTGTAGTTCGTGAAACCGTCGGCTTGATGGATATTTTGGTCCAGTCCGCGGTATTTACCATCCACGTCCATATATACCGAAGGATTGATCATGGTGTGGTAATAAGAAGTATAGAACATGGCTCGCTGGTCGTCTGTGCCCTGCATCTCGATGGAAGCCAGTTCGCGGTTCCAGCTCTCGGCAGCCTCAGCCACAATCTTGTCGAATGATTTTCCCGCCGCTTCGGCACGAAGGTTCTTCAAGGCACCTTCGGTACTCGTGGCCGAAAGGGCTACCTTAACCACCAGTTCGGGATTCTTCTCCGTATCAAATTCAAAATAAGACACCAGCTTGCGTCCAGCCATCTCGGGGAAGTTATGATTGACAGGGAACTTACGCCACCAGCCATTGTAAAGGATGCGTTGATGATCCTTGTAACCATAGTTCTTGATGGGCTGTGACAAGGAAATGGCAAAATAAGTGTAATTGGTCCGTGCCCAACCATTGGTAATGCGGTAGCCTGTGAGCAGCGTGTCGTTCTCTACCCGCAGGTAGGCCCACAATGTCTTTCCATCATAATTGTAGATACCGTGATTCAGGTCGAGCACAATCCGTCCTTGCTTGTCTTGCGGGAAGGTATAACGGTGTACACCCACACGAGGGGTGGCAGTAAGTTGCGCCTTCACCCCATAATCATCCAACTTTACTTCATAATAACCGGGAGTGGCCTTTTCCGTATCATGGCTGAAACGGGAACGGTAGCCATTGTCGGGGTCATCTGCTACACCGGGATTCAGCTTCAGCGGACCGGTGGTGGGCATCACCAATATATCGCCCAGATCGGCATGTCCCGTGCCACTCATGTGCGTATGGCTGAATCCCACGATGGTAGGATCGTGATACTGATAACCGGCACAATACTCATACGCCTTGGCTTGATACACACCATCCACATTGTGAGGAATGGTATCAGTATCGGGACTGAGCTGCACAATACCGAAAGGCACACAAGCCCCCGGGAAGGTATGCCCCATACCGTCCGTCCCAATGATGGGATTGACAAATTCTGCTTGGGCAAAGGTTGCCGCCGAACAAGTGGCGGCAACCAATAGGGTCATTATCTTTTTCATTATTCAGATATTAAAATTATTTGGCCTCATCACGCGAGAAAGAATATGGGAAATCACTCTCTTTCACACCCCGGTTGGTAGCAGGCTGGCTATCCATATCATAGACCAGACGGGCACCTTTCAACAAATCAGAATAGGTGAAATAATTCTTTGTATAGCTCTTGCCGTTATAAGTCAAGTTGCGGATATAACGGTTCTTGTCACTGTTCTTCGGAGCAGAGATTTCAATCTTCTTTCCGTTTTCTAATGTAAGAGTTGCTTTGGAGAAATAGGGTGCTCCCAATACATACTGGTCACTGCCCGGACAAACGGGATAGAATCCTAATGCCGTAAACACATACCAAGCAGAAGTCTGTCCGTTGTCTTCGTCACCGCAATAGCCATCAGGCGTAGGCATGTAAAGACGGTTCATCACTTCGCGCAACCAGTATTGTGCTTTCCAAGGTTGTCCGGCATAATTATAAAGGTATATCATGTGTTGGATGGGCTGGTTACCGTGGGCATAGTTACCCATATTCATGATTTCCATTTCGCGGATTTCATGGATAACACCTCCATAATAGCTGTCATCGAACACAGGAGGCAAAGCAAACACAGAATCCAACATGGCTGCAAACTTCTCTTTACCACCCATCAAGCCAATCAGGCCTTCCACGTCATGGAACACAGACCAAGTGTAATGCCAACTGTTTCCTTCGGTGAAGGCATCGCCCCACTTAAACGGATTAAACGGTGATTGGAACTTACCATCCTTGTTGCGTCCGCGCATCAAACCGCTTTCAGGGTCAAACACATTGCGATAATTCTGACAGCGTTTCTTATATACTTCCAGTTCATCGGACGGACGTCCCAGTTTCTTTCCCATCTGATAGATGCACCAGTCATCGTAAGCATACTCCAGTGTGCGGGCTACGTTCTCATTGATTCCTGCATCGTAAGGCACATAGCCCAATTCGTTGTAATACTGCCAGCCATAGCGTCCGGTAGAAGAGATGCGCGGGTGTACACTGTTAGCGCCTTTCAATAAACCTTCGTACATCTTTTCGGCATCGGCTTTCGTGATTCCCTTCAGGAAGGCATCGGCCACTACCGAAGCTGAGTTATTGCCTACCATACAGCCGCGATGTCCGGGACTTGCCCATTCAGGGAAGAAACCGCTCTCTAAGTAAGCATTCAGCAAACCTTCCTGCATCTTCTCTCCCATAGACGGATAAACCAAGTTGACAAACGGGAACAGGCAACGGAATGTATCCCAAAAGCCGGTATCGGTAAACATGTAGCCCGGCTTCACTTCGCCGTTGTAAGGACTGTAATGTATAGGCTTTCCGTCTTCACCATACTCAAAGAACATGCGGGGGAAAAGCACCGAACGATAAAAACAAGAATAGAAAGTGCGCATACGTTCGGCATCATCGCTTTCCACACGGATGCGTCCCAGCGTATTGTTCCAGGCTGCACGAGCAGCTTCTTTGGTCTGCTCAAAGTTCTTTCCATCCAGTTCTTTCAGATTGCGTTCTGCCTGCTCCCAACTGATGAAGGAAGAAGCTACGCGAGCATGTACCTGCTCTCCCTTACGGGTGGAGAAACCGATGGCAGCACCGGCATGATTGGCTTTCAACTCCAACTGGTCTTCTACGATATCGCCACCTGCCCATACCTTTTATAAGTAAAAGGCTTATCGAACTCAATGACGAAATAGTTCTTGAAGTTTTGAGGCACTCCTCCACTGTTGCGGGTGGTATAGCCGATAATCTTGTTCTCGCCGGGAATAACCTTGACGTATGAACCTCTGTCAAAAGCATCCACCACGATGAAAGCCTTGTCCGTTTCGGGGAAAGTGAAACGAAAATAAGCACACCGTTCGGTAGGAGTGATTTCGGTCGTCATGTCGTATTCAGACAGATAAACACTATAATAATAAGGTGTAGCCTTCTCTGCCTTGTGCGAGAACCAACAGGCCCGTTCGTCTTCACGAATCTTCAGTTTCTTCGTCATGGGCATCAGCGAGAACTGTCCGTAGTCATTGATCCACGGACTGGGTTGGTGGGTTTGCTTGAACCCGCGTATCTTATCCGAAGCGTATGTATAAGCCCAACCATCGCCCATGCGTCCGGTCTGAGGCATCCAGAAGTTCATGCCCCAAGGCATGGCAATAGCAGGATAAGTGTTTCCATTGGAAAGGGAGATTTTAGAGTCTGTACCCATCAGCGGGTTCACATAGTCCACCGGTTCTTTAGTCGAAGAAGCCAGTGTGGTCACGGCTCCCAAGAAGAAAGTAGTGACACCAAGAAGTAGCTTTTTGAAATTCATGGTCATATTACATTTAAGATTAATATTCTTTTCATTCACGAAGGAATCTCTTTTTTCTTAAACGATTGTTCACTACAAAAACTTTCTTCTGACATACTTCCATTTGTCCGCTCAGAGTACAAATATGAAGCATTTAAAGCACATAATAAAAAATGGAGGACATAAAAGTCCTCCATTTAATCGAGAAAAACATAGTGATTCTACTTCCTTCAGATAATAGAAGTACGTTTGGTAAATTCAATGATTTCGGGTATATAACCGAAAGCCAGCCCGGTCACCGTATCGGCACAACCGTAGTAAACAGCCACACGTCCCGTGTCAGGGTCATGCAAAGCGGCACAAGGGAAACATACATTGGGCACATCGCCCATGCACTCGTAGGGCGTCTGCGGACTAAGCAGGTAAGGACCGCTACGGTGTGTCACCTTCCAAGGTTCCTCCAAATCGAGCAGGGCGGAACCGAAAGCATAGACATAGCCGTTGCACGAACGGAGCACACCGTGATAGAACAGTAGCCAACCTTCGCTCGTCTCGATAGGTATAGGACCTGCACCTATCTTGAGACATTGCCAGGCACTCACCTCAAACGGAGCCGGCGACATGACGTGGCGATGACGTCCCCAGAACTCCAGGTCGGGCGACTCGCTGTAATAGATGTCACCAAAAGGAGTATGCCCGTTGTCGCTCGGACGGCTCAACATGGCAAACCGCCCGTTGATCTTACGGGGGAAGAGTACACCGTTGCGGTTAAAAGGTAGGAAAGCATTCTCCAACTGATGGAAGGTCTTGAAATCGGTAGTCCAAGCCACACCGATAGTAGGCTGTCCTTTATAACCGTTGCACCAAGTCACATAATAACGGCCTTCGATGAAGCAGACACGCGGGTCATAGCCATACACCCATTCGCCTACTTCGGGAATGTCGCATTGAAACTGCAACTTCTCCGGGCAGATGTCCCAGTGGACAGCATCCTGGCTGAAGCCTACATGAAGTGCCATGCGGCGGTTGGTGTCATCACAACGGAACACCCCGGCATAACCTTTGCCGAAAGGCACCACGGCACTATTGAAGATGCTGTTGGACGTAGGCAACAGGTCGCGAGGTATCACCGGGTTGGCACTGTATCTCCACATCACATGCTTGCAACCTTCGGGACGATCCTCCCAAGGCATATCGGGCAACGGAGTGCCCATAATTTTCAGTTCGCTCATAAAACAAATATTCTATTATAGTTGTATATGTTACTTTTTCTTGTCCTCGTGCGTGAACGGCACAAACCACGTGATGAGAAACGCCGGAATGGTAGCCACCAGTACAAAGACAAAGAACATTTTATACCCCAAAGCATCGCTGACATAGCCCGACAGCATACCGGGCAGCATGACACCTAAGTTCATAATGCCCGAAGCAAAGGCATAGTGTGCCATCTGATGCGGGCCGGGTGCCACCTGCTGCATCATAAACAGCGTCAGCCCCACAAAGCCGAAACCATAGCCGAAGTATTCCAGGATAATGGCTCCCGCTATGAGCGGTGCACTATCGGGTTGGAATATGGCCAACAGGGTGTAAGCCACAAAAGGCAGGTTGAACACACAGCACAGCGAGAACAATGTTTTCTTCAGTCCGCGTGCCGAAATGTAATAACCGCCCAAGATGGAACCCAATACGAAAGCTGCCGCACCAAAAGTTCCGTAATAAATACCAATCTGCTGCTCCGTCAGTTCCAGTCCGCCTATATCCCGTCCGGCTTTCAGGAACAAAGGTACGATTTTCATCACAAACCCTTCGGCAAAACGGTATAAAATAATAAAGCAAATATAATAAAAGATGTGTTTCTTAGTGAAGAAGTTGCGGATGACACCCCACAACTCATTCATACTCTCCGAGAAAGATCCAGCCTTGCGGGCATGTTGTCCCGAAGGAAGCATGCGGGTGTGGTAAAGCCCGAAGCAGAACATGGTGGCTCCCAATATGAGCATGATGACTGTCCACGAATAGAGCACGGCGTCTTCCGAAGCTCCGTTGTAATGGTCTTTCAGCGTACCTGCCAAGTAAACCAGCAATCCGGTACCTACAATCTTAGCTACATTATAGAAGGCACCCTGCCAACCGATGTACTGTGCCTGCTGTTTGGCATCCAGTTCTTCCATGTAAACACCGTCGCATGCCACATCGTGCGTGGCGCCACTGAAAGCAATGATGCCCAGCAAGGCAATGGTAACGGCAAAGAACGAAGGCAGATGAAGCGCCAAAGCCACCAGTCCGAAGGTGACACCGGACACCATCTGAGTGAGGACTACGAAGAACTTCTTCGTGCGATACATTTCGAGCAACGGGCTCCACAGTGGCTTCAATGTCCAGGGAAGCATGATAAGCGAAGTCCAGAAAGCAATCTGAGCATCGCTCACGCCCAACCCTTTGTACATAAGGACAGCCACCATGTTGAGCACCACAAAAGGCAGCCCCATGGCAAAGTAGGCGGTAGGCACCCACGTAATGGGGTTGCGTTTTTTGTCTGTTTTCATACGTATATT
>JAUNIV010000041.1 GCA_030523385.1 Bacteroidales bacterium
CGCGCCAGCAGTTCGAGATAGCCATTCAGGCAGCTATCGGCGCTAAGATTATTGACCGCGAAACCATAAAGGCTGTGCGTAAGGTATTGACGGCTAAGTGTTATGGAGGCGACGTGAGCCGTAAGCGCAAGTTGCTGGAGAAGCAGAAACGGGGAAAGAAACGCATGAAGCAGATAGGCAATGTGGAAGTGCCGCAAAAGGCTTTCCTGGCTGTACTGAAGCTGGATTGATGAAAGAAAATATAGAGAACCATAAACCTGACACGAGTCCTTTTCATTATTGATTTATTCTGATAGGCTATTATAGGGAGGGTGTATCAAAATTTGAAATCGTTTTGATACACCCTCTATTCATATAAGAGCTTTTAAGAACCGAAAGGGCTTGTGGCGTGTTTGCAATTTATCACTAACCTAATTATAAAAAACAGATTATGGAAAAACTGAAAATCTTAGGCATTGACTTTGCCTTTCAGCGGGCAACCCATTACCACATCAACGGAGGTATGTTGCTGATGCTGGTAGTACTGGTGGCTATGGGGTTGGCCAACTCTTCGTGGGGAGAAGCATACTCTTCTTTCTGGGGGCAGGAGGTGAGGCTCCAGATAGGCGACTTCAACTTCTTCAACCATGCCGGTCACCACATGACGCTGATGACCTTCATCAACGATGCGCTGATGGCGATCTTCTTCTTCAGTGTGGGATTGGAAATCAAGCGTGAAATACTGGTGGGCGAGTTGTCCAGCTTCCGCCAGGCGTTGCTGCCCATTGTGGCTGCCTGTGGCGGTATGCTCATGCCCGTACTTATTTATTATTACATGACGGCAGGCACTCCGGCACAAGACGGTCTGGCCATTCCCATGGCTACGGACATTGCTTTCTCGCTGGGTGTGTTGAGCCTTTTCGGCAAACGGGTACCTGTCAGCCTCAAGATTTTCCTGACGGCCTTTGCCGTGGTCGATGATATTGGCGGTATTCTGGTAATTGCCCTGTTTTATTCCTCTCATCTGGATGTCAATTATCTTTTGTTGTCTGGAGGCGTGTTGCTGGTGCTTTGTGCGGGAAACTACTTGCAGGTGCGCAACCGTTGGTTCTATATCCTTTTCGGTATTGTCATGTGGTATCTATTCCTCCAGAGCGGCGTTCATGCCACCATTGCAGGTGTGATAGCCGCCTTTACGGTGCCTGCTACTCCGCACTACAGAATCGGAAAGTACATCAACCGCATCAAGGAAAACATCACGGTCTTCACTGAAAATGCCAAAGAGAATATCATTTTGGACAAGATGCAAATCAATGTGCTGAAGAGTATCGAATCGGCTTCAGACCGTGTCATTTCTCCCTTGCAGGCACTGGAAGACGATTTGCACGGACTGGTGAACTACATCATTCTGCCGCTCTTTGCCTTTGCCAATGCGGGCGTGCCCCTGTTGGGCAGTAACGGAGAATTTGAAGTGGGCTTGCTTACGTGGGCTGTCATGGTCGGTTTGCTGGCCGGTAAGTTTGTGGGCATTTATCTTTTCACGTGGCTCACCATCAAGTTGCGCCTGGCCGGTCTGCTGAAAGGCATGACATGGGTAAACCTCTCCGGTATCTGTCTTTTGGGAGGTATCGGTTTCACGGTATCCTTGTTCATCGCCAATCTGTCCTTCGGTGATAATCCCACCCTGCTTACGCAGGCTAAGATGGGTGTTATCTTAGGAACGCTTCTGGCAGGTGTGTTGGCATACGTAGTATTGCACTTCACGCTTCCCAAAAAGGCATTGGCCGAATAAACAGAGGTTTATTCTTCGGTAAAACAAAAAAAAGACTTATCTTCGTAGCCAGTAACAAATTTGCTAACCTAAAATAAAAATTGCATGAAGTTTACATTTCTGTGTGCTGCGGGGATAAGTCTTCTTTTGATGGCTTCTTCGTGTGCCAACAATCATTTAATCAGTGATGATGCCGAACGGGCAGCCGTTCAGCAAGACTTCGAGGCAAGACGTGAATCTCTGCCTCAAGGGAATCTGTTCCAGGTCTTTGACCAGACCCTGAGTGACGAACAGCGGGAAGCCTTGACTTTCCTTTATGCTTACATGCCGCTGGCCGATATTGCCGACCATCCGGGCGAGTATTACTTGGAGAATGTGGATTACTCGCTGCGTGCGCGCCGGGAAATGCCGTGGGGAAAGGTTATTCCCGAACGCGAGTTCCGTCATTTCGTACTTCCTATCCGTGTGAACAACGAGAATCTGGACGACAGCCGTAAGGTGTTCTTCGAAGAATTGAAGGACAGAGTGAAGAATCTTTCGCTTTATGATGCCGTGCTGGAAGTAAACCACTGGTGTCATGAGAAGGTGGTTTATACACCCTCCGATGCTCGTACCAGCAGCCCGTTGGCCTCTGTAAAGACAGCCTACGGACGTTGCGGCGAAGAATCTACTTTCACTGTAGCCGCCTTGCGTTCGGTTGGCATTCCTGCCCGCCAGGTATATACGCCGCGCTGGGCACATACCGATGACAACCATGCCTGGGTAGAAGCCTGGGTGGACGGACAATGGTACTTCTTGGGAGCCTGCGAGCCCGAACCGGTGCTCAACTTAGGTTGGTTCAACGCTCCGGCATCACGCGGAATGCTGATGCACACCAAAGTGTTCGGCCGTTACAACGGCCCGGAGGAAGTGATGTATCGCACCCCCCGCTATACCGAAATCAATGTGATAGACAATTATGCTCCCAGCGCCAAAGCCGAAGTCTTAGTGACAGACGCCAACGGCACTCCGCTGGCCGATGCCAAAGTGGAATTCAAGGTATATAACTATGCCGAATTCTATACCGTGGCTACCAAACAGACAGATGCCGACGGCAAGACTTTCCTCACAGCCGGTAAGGGCGATATGTTGGTATGGGCTTCCAAAGATGGTCAGTTCGGTTATGGCAAACTTTCTTTCGGCAAGGATGCCTCGCTGACGGTGAAGATAGAACCGAACGCCGAAAATACCATAGAATTTGATTTGATTCCTCCTCCCGAAGGTGCCAATATGCCCGAAGTGACTGCCGAACAACGTGCAGAAAACAATCGCCGCATGGCGGTGGAAGACTCCATACGCAATGCTTACGTGGCTACTTTCGTGAGCGAAGAGTCTGCACGCAGTTTCGCCAAAGAATATCAGTTGGATGAAGATGCGGTAGCTAAGTTGTTGGTGGCTTCGCGCGGTAATCACGAAGTGCTCCGCGACTTCATGTCGCGCTTGCGCTCCGATAAATCAAAGAAAGGCGGCATCGACCTGCTTCAGCAAATCTCGGCAAAAGACTTGCGCGATGTGAGTTTGGAAGTGTTGTTGGACCACATGAAGAACTCCCACCTTTGCGGCAATGCCGAATACTTCCGTAAGTATGTGCGCAATCCGCGTGTGAGCAACGAGATGATTACTCCCTACAAGGCTTTCTTTGAAGAAGTGGTGCCCGAACAAGACCGAGAAGCCTACAAAGCCGACCCCATGAAGCTGGTGTCTTGGGTGGCAGAGAATATCCGTGTGGATAAGGAATGCAACTTGGGAGGCTCGCCCATCACTCCCTCCGGCGTATGGAATGCACGTACAGCCGATGCCCACAGCCGCGACATCTTCTTCGTCTCTATGGCACGCAGCATGGCTGTTCCTGCCCGTATCGACGAAGTAACCGGCAAGGTGCAAATCATGCAGGATGCCGGTCCGGTGGACGTAAACTTTGAAGCAACGGAGCAGACAAGTGCTCAGACCGGTAAGCTGGTGGCTAAGTATGCTCCCATCAAATCGCTCTCCGACCCGAAATATTACTCTCACTTCTCCATTTCCAAACTGACCCCTGCCGGAACTTTGCAGTTGCTCAGCTACGACGAAGGAGACATCGACATGGGTGGAGGAGCCACTTGGAGTAATCTGCTGAAGAACGGAACAGATCTGGATGCCGGAAACTATGTGCTGGTGACAGGTACACGCTTGGCCAATGGCGGCGTCCTTGCCGACATGAAGTTCTTTACCATCGAGCCGGGCAAGACCACTACGCTGGATTTGGTGATGCGTGAGGCAAAAGATGAAATACAAGTGATTGGCAATTTCAATTCCGAATCTCTCTACAAGCCGGTGGATGGCGAAGAACTGAAGTCTATCCTCTCTACCACAGGACGCGGATATTACATCGTAGCCGTACTGGGTGCCGGACAAGAGCCTACCAACCATGCGTTGCGCGACATTGCCGCACTGAGCGAGCAGTTCAACGAATGGGGTAGAGGCATCGTGCTCTTGTTCCCCGACGAAGAACAGTACAAGAAATTCCGTCCGCAGGACTTCCCGGGTCTGCCTTCTACCATCACTTACGGCATCGACGTGGATGGAGCCATCCAGAAGCAGATTGCCGAAGGCATGAAGTTATCCAACAAGACCATTCTGCCTATGTTTATCATTGGCGATACGTTCAATAGGGTAGTGTTCGTGTCACAAGGTTATACCATCGGCCTTGGCGAACAGCTGATGAAAGTCATTCATAAGTTATGATAAACTCTAAAAAGAAAGAGGGCCGCATCGTTTGGTGCGGCCCTCTTTCTTTTTTATTCATCCTCGTCATCATCCCATTCGTCCTTTTTCCTCTTCTTGCTTTCCTTGCTGCTTTTCTTTTCCAGTGCCCGGTCGTTTTCATCCTTCAGTGCCAGCTCGGCCAGTGCGGCTTTCACCTTGTCGGGGTCGGTCACGTCTTTCAAGTATTCTTCTATCTTCACCGTGCCGCCCATAGACACCTTTTTGTTTCGGAATATCATGCCGCTCTCCACGGTGCTGCGTCCTGAGAAGTGGAACTCCGATGCACCTGTCTCTTCGGCTATCTTGCGGATGTTTCCTGCGTTCACTCCGCATCCCGGCATGATGATGATGCGCCCGTCGGCCTGTGCCACCAGTTCTTTCAGCAAGGGGATACCTTTCTCGGCCGTAGCTTCCTGTCCGGAGGTGAGGATGCGGTCAATGCCCAATTCGATGATGTTTTCCAATGCCTCTTTCGGGTTACGGCACATGTCGAATGCCCGGTGGAAAGTGACGCTCATGTCGCCCACGGCATTCATCAGTTTCTTCATCAGCGGCATATCCACGTTTCCTTCTGCCGTGAGGCAGCCAAACACCACGCCGTCTGCTCCCAGTTGGCGCGACACCTTTATGTCATGCAACATGATTTCTTGTTCCAAAGGAGAGTATAGAAAATCTCCGCCGCGCGGGCGGATAATGACATGCAATTTGGTTTGGTTCAGTAATTGGCGTGCCATACGTATTTCGCCAAACGACGGAGTGGTGCCGCCTTCGGGAATACCTGCACATAATTCTACACGGTAAGCGCCGGCTTGTTGTGCCTTCACAGCACTCTCAACGGAATTGGCGCAAATCTCGATTTTTGATTTGTTGCTCATAAGTTATTTAATGGTTAATTCTATCACATAATCTGTCTCATCGGGCACTTTGGGCAGCTTCAGCCAAATGCCCTCTCCGTCTTGCCGGAAGGACACAGGCGTCTTGTCGGCAAATTGCACCGCCTTCTTTACCTTTGCCGTGAGCGGTAAGAAAAGTCCCTTGTCCTTCCAATCGAGGATGTGGACGAAAAGCTTGTCGCCCTTGCGCGTAGATACGCCCCATGAATGGGGAGCGATGTCGCCTCCGCGCGTGCCATAGATGGTTTCTCCGTAAGTGCTCATCCATTCGCCCACTTCTTTCAGCCGCTCTACGGCAACAGCCGGAAGTTCGCCATTGGGTTGCGGGCCGATGTTCATCAGCAGGTTGGCATTCTTGCCTGCCGCACGCACTAAGTAGTGTATCAGGTCTTTGGTAGATTTATAGTTTTGGTCCTCTATCCTGTACCCCCACATGCCGTTCATGGTTTCGCAGGTCTCTAAGGGCAGCGAACTTACGTCTTGTCCGGAATAGCCAGCCTTGTTTTCGCCGGGCAGGTCGCGCTCAAACATCTGGAAGTCTTCGCCCGGATAGGGTGTGCGGTGGTGGTTGTTTCCCACTAAGCAGGCAGGTTGCAGGCGGTGTATCAGTTCGTATTGTTCAGACAACTGCCAGTCGAAGTCTTTAGGCTGGTCCCACACACCGTCAAACCAGATGGCACCAATCGGGCCATAGTTGGTGAGCAATTCGGTGAGCTGGTTGTTCATGAAGCGGTAGTAGCTTGCCCAATCGCCATGCCCTTTGGGGCGGCCTGTGCCATGCCCCGTGCTTCCTTCGGGATAATCATCGCGGCGCCAGTCGGCATGCGAATAGTAAAAATGCAGCTTGATACCCTGTTTCCGGCATTCGTCGGCCAGTTCTTTCAGCACGTCGCGCTTGAAAGGAGTGGCATCGACGATGTTGAAATCAGACCATTGGCTGTGGAACATGGAGAAACTGTCGTGATGACGGCTCGTAATGCAGATATACTTGGCACCCGAAGCCTTGATGGCCGACACCCATTGGGCGGCGTCGAACAGGGAAGGATAAAACCCGGAAGCCAGCTTGGCATATTCCTGCCAATGTATGTTGCGATTGTTCATATACCATTCGCCTTGGGCTGTCATGCTGTATATGCCCCAATGCAAGAAGATACCAAACTTGTTGTCTTGAAATTCCTCTCTTGCTTTCAGGTTTTCGGGTGTGGGCGTGTATGTTTTTCCCTCTGTCTGTCCGAAACATTGAGTGCCTGTTGCAAGGAGAAGCAGTGTGTTTAAAGCGATTTTTCTGATAAATGGGTTTTTCATATATTGACGATTTTGCCTACAAATATACGGATAAAACTGAGAGTGCGTAAAATTTTTGTGAAAAAATAATCGCAAAACCTTTGTCCTATATTCAATTTGGGCTTGAAATAAGACCTCGCTTTCGGAATGACGGTATCAAGTGTCGGATTTGGTGCTTTAAAAAATTTTTTTGCTCCTTTAAAAAACTTTTTTGGTACGGTCAAAAGTTTGGTTTGATACCGTGAAACCTGCTTCAGGCGGATAACGGTGGAATTTGGTGCGTTTTTAAGAGTTTTTTGCCGCTATCATATAAATTTAATCCCCCTCCATCCATGCAGTACCGAATAAATTTGTACTTTTGCATCTTAGTTATGAGCAGAATATTAGCAATAGATTATGGTAAAAAGCGCACAGGAGTGGCAGTGACCGATGTTTTGCAGATTATTGCAAACGGGCTGGCAACGGTGCCTACGCACGAATTGCTGGACTTTATCTTGAGATATGTGGAGAAAGAGCCGGTGGAACGCATCCTTGTGGGGCATCCCAAACAGATGAACAACGAGGAGTCGGAAAACATGCGGCGTATCGTTCCCTTCGTCAACCAGTTGAAGAAGAAATTGCCCCACATCCCCATCGAGTTTGTGGACGAACGATTCACTTCCGTATTGGCTCATCGGGCCATGCTGGACGGCGGACTGAAGAAAAAAGACAGGCAAAACAAGGCGTTGGTGGATGAAATCAGTGCGACCATCATCTTGCAATCTTATTTGGAATCGAGAAGTATATTAAACAAATAAATACAGACAAAGAAAATGATATTACCTATTTACGTGTACGGACAACCGGTGTTGCGCGAGGAAGCGAAAGACATCACACCCGATTATCCCGAATTGAAAGAACTGATAGCAAATATGTTTGAAACGATGAGCCGTGCCGACGGCGTGGGGCTGGCTGCTCCGCAAATCGGGCTGCCCATTCGTGTCGTTACGATAGACTTGGACGTCATGTCCGATGAATGGCCGGAGTTCAAGGGTTTCCGCCGTGCCTATATCAACCCGCATATCTTGGAAAGTGGCGATGAAATGGTGAGTATGGAGGAGGGATGCCTGAGCTTGCCCGGCATCCACGAACCGGTGAAACGCCCCGACCGCATCCACGTGACCTATCTGGACGAAGAACTGAAGGAGCATGACGAGTGGGTGAAAGGCTATCTGGCACGAGTGATGCAGCATGAGTTCGACCATCTGGAAGGAAAAATGTTCATTGACCATCTTTCGGCATTGCGCAAACAGATGATTAAAGGGAAACTGGGCGCCATGCTCAAAGGCAAAGCCCGTTGTTCTTACAAGGTGAAAACTGTGAAATGATCAAACGCTTACTCTATACCTTATTAATATATATCCCCGTACTGGCTTCTGCGCAAATCAATACGGACAGGGTGATGGCCATAGGGCGCAATGCGCTCTATTTCGAGGATTATGTGCTCTCCATCCAATACTTCAACCAGGTAATCAATGCCAAACCATATTTGGCCGAACCTTATTTCTATAGGGGGCTGGCGAAAATCAACCTGGATGATTTTCAGGGAGCGGAGAGCGACTGCTCCGAAGCCATTGAGAGAAATCCTTTTGTGACAAGCGCCTACCAGGTGCGTGGATTGGCACGCATCCAGCAGAACAATTATGCGGGAGCCATTGCGGACTATATAAAGGCTCTGGAGTATGATCCGGAGAACATCGGAGTGTGGCACAATATGGCTCTCTGCCGCATCCGTCAGGAAGACTATGCCGGGGCAAAAAACGACTTGGACCGGCTTATTGTCATCTCCCCCCGTTACACCAAAGCCTACCTGATGCGCGGCGAAGTGGACTTGAAGCAAAAAGATACGCTGGCCGCCGAAAAGGATTTCGGCAAAGCCATCGAGATAGACCGCTACGATGCCGACACATGGGCAAGCCGTGCCATCCTGCGCTTGCAACAGGAGAGGTATAAGGAAGCCGAAGGGGATTTCGACCAGGCTATCCGCCTTTCTGTCCGCAATGCCGGGGTGTATATCAACCGTGCGCTGGCGCGCTATCATCAGAAGAACCTCCGCGGGGCTATGAGCGATTATGACATAGCTTTGGATATAGACCCCAACAACTTTATCGGTCACTACAACCGCGGTTTGCTGCGGGCGCAGGTGGGAGACGACAACCGTGCCATCGAGGACTTTAACTTCGTGATAGAGATGGAGCCGGACAACATGATGGCCATCTTCAACCGCGGACTTCTGCTCGACCAGACAGGCGACTACAAGGGAGCTATCCGGGATTACTCCACGGTGATAGATGAATATCCCAACTTCTTATTGGGTTATCAGTATCGGGCACAGGCACGCAGGAAGCTGGGCGACCTGAAAGGAGCCGATGCCGATGAGTTCAAAGTGCTGAAAGCACAACTGGACAAGCAGAACGGCGTGACTCAAAACAATCAGACGGCCGATAATACGGACAACGACAAGACCCGAAAGAAGTCGGACAAGAATATGAACAACTACCGCAAGATTGTGGTGGCCGACAACGAAGAAGGAGAGGAGAAATACAAGAGCAGTTATCGTGGACGTGTGCAGGACAAGAATGTGAACATCGTTCCGCAACCCATGTTTGTGCTTACTTATTATGAAAAGCACGACGACGTGAAGCGGCAGGTGAACTACTATAAGTACATAGAGACGATAAATGCCGAAAAGGTATTGCCCGGACGCTTGCTCATCACCAACGAGGAGACTTCGCTCACCGAAGAACAAGTGAAGAAGCATTTTGCCTCCATCGACGAACAGAGTGCTGCGATAGTGGCACATCCCGACGACGTGAACAAACGCTTTGCCCGCTCGCTCGATTTCTATCTGGTACAGGACTTGTCCAGTGCCATCGAAGATTTGAACCAGGCTATCCTGATAGCCGACGATTTCTTCCCGGCCTATTTCAACCGTGCACTGATTCGCTACAAGCAGTTGGAGTATCAGAAGATGGAGAAAGAATATGATACGAAAGCAAACATCGGCGAAAGCACAGGAGTAAAAGCGATGGATTATGAGATGGTGAAGCATGATTTGGATAAGGTCATCGAACTGGCTCCCGATTTTGTATATGCTTATTATAATAGAGGTAATGTACTTGCCGTCCTGAAAGACTATCGGGCCGCTATTGTGGACTACGACAGAGCCATTCAGCTGGATCCGAAGCTGGCAGATGCTTATTTCAACCGCGGACTGACGCATATCTTCCTCGGCAATAACAAGCAGGGCATTCAGGATTTGAGTAAAGCCGGCGAGTTGGGACTCTTCTCGGCCTACAATATTATTAAGCGCTTTACGGAACGAAATGAATAACATTTTTTTGCTAAAAAGCAGAGAATAAAAAAGAAATCACTATTTTTGCACCCTCAAGAAAGATAATAAACAAAATAATATGATAAAGATAACATTTCCCGACGGCTCCGTTCGCGAATACAACGAAGGAGTAACCGGTCTGCAAATAGCAGAAAGTATCAGTCCACGCCTGGCACAAGAAGTACTGGCCTGCGCCGTGAACGGTGAAACGATTGATTTGTCTCGCCCCATTCAGGAAGATGCGAATTTTGTTCTCTACAAATGGGAAGACGAGCAGGGCAAGCATGCTTTTTGGCACACCAGTGCCCACTTGCTGGCCGAAGCCTTGCAGGAACTCTATCCGGGCATTCAGTTCGGTATAGGTCCGGCTATCGAGAACGGTTTCTATTATGACGTAGATCCGGGAGAAGCTACCATAAAGGACTCTGACCTGCCTGCCATCGAGGCTAAGATGGCCGAACTGGCTGCTAAGAAAGAAGTATTGGTACGCGAAAGCATAGCCAAAGAAGATGCCTTGAAGAAATTCGGCGATAGAGGCGAAACCTATAAATGTGAACTGATCTCCGAATTGGAGGACGGACATATCACTACTTACACGCAAGGTGCGTTTACCGACCTTTGCCGCGGCCCGCACTTGGTATCTACGGCTCCTATCAAAGCCATCAAGTTGCTTTCTGTAGCCGGTGCTTACTGGCGCGGACAGGAAGACCGCAAGCAGTTGACACGTATCTATGGTATTACTTTCCCGAAGAAAAAGATGCTGGATGAATATCTGGTAGTGCTGGAAGAAGCCAAAAAACGCGATCACCGCAAGATAGGTAAGGAGATGGATTTGTTCATGTTCTCGGAGACAGTGGGCAAGGGTCTTCCTATGTGGTTGCCCAAAGGTACGGCACTGCGCATCCGTCTGCAGGATTTCTTGCGCCGCATCCAGGCTCGTTACGACTATCAGGAAGTGATGTGTCCGCCTATTGGCAACAAGAACCTTTATATCACTTCGGGCCACTATGCTAAATACGGCAAGGACTCTTTCCAACCTATCCATACGCCGGAAGAAGGTGAAGAGTACTTCTTGAAACCTATGAACTGCCCTCACCACTGTATGATATACAAGAACAGCCCGCGTTCATACAAGGATCTGCCCCTGCGTATTGCAGAATTTGGTACGGTATGCCGTTACGAGCAGAGCGGTGAGTTGCACGGACTGACCCGTGTGCGCAGCTTTACGCAAGATGATGCCCACCTGTTCTGTCGTCCCGACCAGGTGAAAGGTGAGTTCTTGCGCGTGATGGATATTATTTCCATCGTGTTCAAGTCTATGGACTTTGAGAACTTTGAAGCACAAATCTCTTTGCGCGACAAGGAGAACCGCGATAAATACATCGGTAGCGATGAAAACTGGGAAAAGGCAGAACGCGCCATCGTGGAAGCCTGCGAAGAAAAAGGCTTGAAAGCCAAAATAGAATATGGCGAGGCTGCTTTCTACGGACCTAAGTTGGACTTCATGGTGAAAGATGCCATTGGTCGTCGTTGGCAGTTGGGTACTATCCAGGTGGACTACAACTTGCCCGAACGCTTCCAGTTGGAATACATGGGTTCGGACAACCAGAAGCACCGTCCTGTCATGATT
>JAUNIV010000042.1 GCA_030523385.1 Bacteroidales bacterium
ATTCGGGAAGTGTTTTTACCCATTTGGGATAGTCTTATAGGTGTTAAATTGGACTGTTTTTTATAACTTTGCAGCATCACCTAATGCTAATACGATGAGAAAGATTTTATTCTTCATTATGCTGTGTCTGACAATCGGTGCAAATGCACACGACAGGCTGATGTTTAGAAACCTTGATGTCCGTTCCGGAATTTCGGACAACTATGTACAGTCTATCTTGCGCGACCGTTATGGCTTCATGTGGTTTGCCACGCTCAACGGGCTGAACTGTTATGATGGCTACCGGTTCAAGAAATACACCATTACCCAATTCGGGTCATATAACAATGACATGGAATTTATTACCGAAGATGCAGATGGGCATATCTGGATCAAAGGGCCTGTCAGTTATTATAGGTATGACCGCGAACAAGACAAACTGGAAGATGACCTGCAACCTGTGTTGAACGGATATGGCATTGCCGGAGAGGTGGGATTCCTGACTGTCGATAAAGATTACAATCTTTGGTGCGTCGTAGCAGATACTTTGTATTATTACGATTTCTCTCAAAGAAAATTGTGTACATTCTCTTTGCCTAAGAAAAAGAAGGTGGAACAATTGGCCTGTCGGTCGGCATGTGCCTATGTACTCTTTTCGGATGGAGAGATAGCACGTATAGATCTCGAATCGCAAACTATTGTCGCCGAAACGCGCAAGATACTCCGGCCCGGTTTGCGCTACACCTTATATATAGACACCATAGACAGGCTTTGGTTTTACGCTTCGCATACTTCCGGTCTGCAATGTTATGGCATGAACCCAAAACAATGGATCAGCTATATCGGGCAGCAGGAATTGGCAAGTGCTTTGATTACTACCGTGATGGATGATGGAAACGGTAACCTGTGGATTGGTACTGATGACAAGGGTATTTATGTCAGCTTCAACAAGGAAAAACAACTGGTATGGATGAACAAACAACCGAACAATCCTTTTTCATTGGCAGACAATCACATCAACTGTTTCTTCAAAGACAACCGGAATACCATGTGGGTAGGGACGGGCAAGCAGGGAGTGTCTTTTGCTTGCTTGAATGACATCGCTTTCAGCACTCACCTGTTGCCGGGACAGGAAGACGTGAAATGCTTGCAGGAAGACAAGGAAGGAAACCTGTGGTTGGGATTCGATGGGGAAGGGCTGGCATGCCAAAAGGTAGGACAGGATTCGTACACTCGTTTCAGGATGAAAGAGCATGCTATCCCTTCCGACTTGATTATTTGTTCCTGTCTGGATTCTCGTGGCAGGATGTGGTTTGGCACGTATGGAGGAGGGGTATTCTATGAACAGGGAGGAAAGTTTGTACCTTTTCATTATGACGAGCCCCATAGCAAGGATGCCCCCTTGAACGATGTCCGGAGGATTGTGGAGGATGAAAACGGTACTCTTTGGTTCGGAACTTTTGTCAAAGGATTGTATGCCATGGATGCCGAAGGCAATTTTGCGGCATATACGATGGATTCGTCCATCCTTCGGACAGGCAGCATCATGGATTTGGCCTATTCGGGTGGGCGCAACCTCTATGTAGGAACCAGTAGCGGACTATATGCCATAGACATCTATAGCCGGAAGATTGTTTCATTGACCGGAAATAAAGCCGGAACACAATCATTCCCGGATTCTTATGTCAACTGTTTGTTTCGCGACAGCCGTGGACTGCTGTGGATAGGCGCCCGTAACGGAATGAACGTGTTGGATGAGCAGAAAGACGAGATTGTGCAACTGACAACAGAAAACGGACTTTCGCATAATTGCATTCGCGCCATAGCCGAAGACAAATATGGAAATCTTTGGGTGACCACCGATTGTGGGATAACCCATGTTGTGGTGACCGCCGATTCTGAAAAGGCTTTATCGTACGTATGCCATCCTTATTTTGAAGAAGACGGTGTCGGCTCCATGACTTTCAATACCCATGCCATTACGTGTGACAAACAAGGGGAAATCCTGATGGGAGGAATCGGACGTTATCTGAGGGTCACTCCCAAGTCAGCAGGATTTTATCGGCAGGCTGCCCATTCCGTTGTCTTTACCGGACTGATATTGGCAAACCGGAAGATGGAAGTCGGTTCGCACACTTCCGACGGGCGTGTATTGTTGCAGAAAAACATCCAGTTGCTGGATGAAATCACGCTGGATTATTCCGACCGTAACTTTGCCCTGGAAGTATCTTCCATGGATTATTTGAATCGACACAAGCTACAATTTGCTTATCGGCTGGACCGAAAAGGAGAATGGGTGAGACTGGAAGGGAATCGCATCCTTTTCAATCGTTTATCTTCCGGCACGTTCCGCCTTTCAGTAAAAGTGTATGAGCCGGACGGCTGTCAAGACAATCCGGTTTCCTCATTGGTTATCCACATCCGGCCTCCTTTCTGGCTTTCGCCGATGGCTTATGTCGCTTATCTCCTTTTCGTGGTGGCTCTCTTTTTACTCATATTGAGGAGTGTGCATTTGAAGCACAAACGCCTGATGAAGCAACAAAGGCATGAAATGGAAATAACCCAACAGCACGAAATGGATGAAGCCAAGATGCGTTTCTTTACCAATGTCAGCCACGACCTCCGTACTCCGCTGGCTCTGATCATTACTCCGCTCGAAAAACTGTTGTCGTCCGGAGTGCCGCAGAATTTAAAAAAAGATTTGGAATTGATGCACCGCAATTCCGTTGCACTGCTGAATGAAGTCAATCAGTTGCTTGATTTCCGGAAGTTAGACAAACAGAAGGCCCAGTTGTCCTTGTCTTATGGTAATCTGGCAGATTTTGTAAAGGAGACGTGCGGAGCTTTCAGTGAACTGTCCATGAAAAACGGCATCCATTTGGAGTTGGTTCTGAAAGAAACGGACATCAGCATGTCTTTCGACAGGAACAAGATGCAGCGTATCCTGCTTAACCTATTGTCAAATGCCATCAAATATAATAAAGCGAACGGAAGCGTACTTGTGACTGTAAGCAAGGTTTCTACGCCGGAAGGAGAGCAGGCAAGCATACAGGTGGCAGACACCGGAATCGGAATAAAGAACAAGGAGAAGGTGTTTGACCGTTTCTTCCAAGAACAACATGCCACAGGCACATACGTAGGCAGTGGCATCGGTTTGCATATTGTAAAAGAATATGTGACACTCCATGGAGGTACGGTCAGTATCACCGATAACATGCCCGAAGGCAGTATCTTTATCCTCACTTTCCCCCTTATCGGGAATGCAGAACAGAATGTTCCTTCGGAAAAGGAGACTTCTGTACTTCCTGCAGAATACCTTCCGGTTGAAAAGATACAGGAGGACGGAAAGCAGACGGATGGAAATACTTCCATCTTGATTGTGGAAGACAATGATGACTTCCGACATTTCCTGACAGGTTGCCTGGCAGAACATTTCAAGGTATTGGAAGCCTCGAACGGCAAAGAAGCCCTTGAAATATTGTCGCAAGAACCCGCGCAAATGGTCATCAGCGATGTGATGATGCCGGTAATGGATGGTATGGAGTTGTGTCATGCCATTAAGACCGACATCCGTTTCTCGCATATTCCGATCATTCTGCTTACAGCGCGTACAGCCGAAGAGCATGTGTTGAGCGGACTGAAAGAAGGTGCAGACGACTATGTGACCAAGCCGTTCAATCTGGAGATTCTGCTGATACGTATCAACAAGATATTAAGTTGGACACAGAACAACCATAAGAAATTCAAGACAGTAGATGTTTCTCCGTCCGAGATAACCATTAGTTCCTTAGACGAACAGTTGATGGAAAAGGCTATCCGGATAGTTGAAGAAAACATGGACAATTCGGAGTTTTCCGTAGAAGAACTTAGTGCGCAGATTGGACTCAGCAGGAGCAGCCTGTACAAAAAACTGATATCCATTACCGGAAAGTCTCCGTTGGAGTTCATGCGGATTCTTCGTCTGAAGAGAGGCAAACAACTGTTGGAGAAAAGCCAGCTTAGCATTTCGCAGGTTGCTTATCAAATAGGTTTCTCTCCCAAACAGTTTGCCAAATATTTCAAAGAAGAATTTGGATGTTTACCGTCTGAGTATAAGAATAGGACCTGACTTTTAGCGCATACATTGCAGTATATACCCTTTCTTTTTCAAAGAAACAATGGTAATGCTTTGGTCATCTTCTAAAATCCTACGCAGGTATGTTATCTGGACATTTAGTGCCAATGAGTTCGCGTTGCTGTCGTCTCCCCAAATGGTTTTGAGGATATGTTCCCTTTCTACCATGGTGCCGATGTTTTGTGACAGTAACAATAAGATATCCGTCTGCCTGACAGTCAATGTGCGGGATACTCCATTATAGGTGACACGAGACAGGTTGCTGTCGAATATCGTTTTCCCGATAACGAACCGTTGCTGTATTTCTACGGTCCTGTGTCTGAAGCGTTCTTTTATCTTTTCAATCAGTTCCTCCGGATAAAAAGGTTTGGGTATGTAGTCGTTCCCTTTCAGGCTGAATCCTTTCAGTCGGTCGTCCTTTTCAGTCCTGTCGGTCAGAAAGAATATCAATACTTTCTGATCAATCTCCCGAATGCGTGCTGCCAATTCAAATCCGTTCATCTCCGGCATGTTTATGTCCAGCAGAATCAGGTCGGGGCGAGTGGCATTGAAAAGTTCCCATCCGACTACACCGTTATTGGCGTAGGTCACGTTGTACCCCTCTACTTCCAGAAACCTTTTCAAGAGCATCGAGTTTTTCAGGTCATCATCTACCAATAGTATATGTATATAATCCATTATTGAGGTAATTTAATTGTAACGACAGTGCCGGTGCCTTCTTCGCTGTGAATCTCTACGGAACCTTTGTGGGCAGATACCAGTAGCTTGACGTATGATAATCCCAACCCCATCCCGGGTATATCTCTATTGACAATGGTGTGGCTACGGAAGAACTTGTCGAACACATATTTGCATTCGGATTTGGGTATTCCGAAACCGTTGTCTTTTACGGATATGGTGATGGATTCGTCTTCGTTTTCGTCATAGCTTATTTCAATGGTCACTTTGTTCCCAGAATATTTAACGGCATTCTCCAACAGGTTGTTGATGACATTGGCCATGTGTATCTTGTCGGCAGTCAGCATGACCTTCGTGTCGGATACGATACTTATGGAAACATCCTTTTCAGCCGGAATGCTTAACTTTCTTATGCACTCTTCAATCATTTCGTGGAGATTGAAGGCCGACAGCGAAAGCGAAATCTCTGCAACATCTATGAATGTAAGATCCCGCATTTTCGAGAAATAGGAAGACAGGTTGTCGAGTTCGTTGCAGGCATCGGATATGATGGATTCCCTATCTTCCCGGTCTTGCATCAGTTTTTCGTTGCGCATGTATGATATATACATTTTCAATGTTGAAACCGGGCGTTTCAGTTCATGAATCATGGTGTGGATGAAATCCCGGCGCAGTTCTTCTATCTTACGCTGTTTCCGAATTGTCACAATTTGGGTGATAAGGCATATAATCAATAAGATGGACAAAACAAGAGACACTATCAGTGTATTCAGCATTTTCATGATGATGGGAGATAGCCCGAAAGCAAGAGTGACATGTATAATCTTTCCGTCCAGAATATCGTATGGATAGGATACGGTCATTTCGTTCTTTAATATGGAAGGATGAACAGACCGTGTCGGAGTCCATATCATGGAATCGGATTGCCCGATATCGGTTCTTTTGACTTCGATACCTCTTCTTGTTAGCAATGAGTCAATGGCAGCCATGCGGAAGGAGTGACAGGCATTTACCTTGAAACGTTCCAACGCATCGTACACATCGTTCTTCTTGTTTCTGTTATCATCAATCTCGAACGTATATTGGGTTATCCCGTCCGGCATCTGTCGTCCATGGATACCGGCTATGTCGTCCGGCTCGATACTATCCTTTATCATGTATTTGTTCCTATTCACAACATATACATCAAAAGTCGTAGTCGTTGTGCTGACATGGCAAGTGTCTGAGGCCATTTTAATCTTCCAATTCGTCAGGATGCTGATGTGAGGATCCGGAGTTGCCCGACGCATTTCATAATCTTCCTGCATCACGTCCAGAACCGTATGATACAGATGTTCTTCGTAATCGTTCAAGGCATCCTCGTACCGGTAATACAGCCAATAACATTGCAGTGAACAGAAAGCTATGATCACTGCAATGGTGAACCAATGCAACGCTTTAATTTTCTTTTCCATAAAGCAAAAGTAATTCATTTATTCCACATAAGGAGGCTGCCGTGAGGCAAAAAAGACGCTGCGTAATAATTTAGTAATAATTGCCAATGTTTGGATAATGATAATATTTCTCGCTGTGTCCCATCCCTCATAACTTTGCAGCAATCAAAAACACTATCTATATGAAAAAGTTATCTTTTATTCTTGTTTGGAGCATATATGCCTTCTCTGTGGGCTTTGCTCAGAATACTCAGTTTTCCATTGTCAACGTAGGGAATAGAATGATTGTGAACTCCGACAAGCCGGTAGAACAGAAAGAAATCGGAGTGGCGGTCATGGAGTTCATGTATGATTACAGTTACCTCTGCGACACAGCCGATGTGGCATCTGCTGTTACCGACCGGATGATTCTTCAGGTGGGTCACGGATTGTCTAAGTTCTCAAGTTATCGGGCAATGCAGATAGATTCTTTGCTACGGACTTCCACTGCCGATCAGATCAAGGCTGACCCTGCCCGCTATGTGGGCGGAGAGACATTCTCCGTTTATAAGAACTACCCGTCGGGCAAATTCACTACCATAGACAAGATTGCGACGGACTGGTTCCTTGTAGAAGAACCTGTCCCGACGCAAGAATGGACCATGAGCGATGAAACGAAAGAAATACTCGGCTATAAATGCCGCAAGGCAACCTGTGATTTCAGGGGAAGAAAATATACGGCTTATTTTACGGATGAAATCCCCGTGGCCGATGGTCCCTGGAAGTTTGGTGGGCTACCGGGATTTATCATGCAGGTGACGGATGCTGCCCATCATTATTTGTTCGTCTGTGTCGGCATCCGTTCTGATGCAAACCGTCCGATAACCATGCCCGAAGTTCCATTCAATCGGACATCCCGTGTCAAGTTCTATCAGACTAAATACAAATATGACTGCAATCCGGCAGCCTATTTAGAAGCGGTCAGCGGAATCAAAGTGACCATAACTACCCCCGACGGACAACCTCGTACGGACTTGACTGCATCCAATCGCCCCACTTACGAATATATTGAAACTGATTGGCGTAACTATTGAAAAAGTATTCGATGAAGCATCTTGTCATTATAGTTGTTTTCTTTTTCAGCCTGGCCATGGCTTATGGTCAGACTGAAAAGATATGTGGTGTTGTTGCCGATGCAGATGACCGTTTGCCGATAGCAGGAGCTATCGTACGGCTCAAGAACTCTTCCGATGTCATTGTGCAGTATGCAATTACCGATGACAATGGACGGTTTTGCATAAGTAACAATCTTTCCGATAAAGGGGTTTCGTTGCATATTCAATGTATGGGTTATCGTCCTCATACATTGAATATGGAAGACATTGTAACTCCTCTTGCTGTGTATCTCATCCCACAGCCTACACAGCTCAAAGATGTTATCGTAAAGGCTCCCGACATTGAGCAGCGCAGCGACACCTTGGTTTATTATATGAGTAAATACGCCACATCGCAAGACAAGAATGTGGCTGATGTACTCAGGCGTTTGCCGGGTATCAAAATCGAGGAGAATGGCGAAATAAAATATAACGGTGAGCCTATCAATAAGTTTTATATAGACGGTTCCGATTTCATGGATGGACGTTACGGGCTGGCAACGGAGAATATTGCATCTTCGGATGTGGCCAAAGTCGAAATATTGGAAAACCATCAGCCTGTACAGGTATTACAAGGAATAGAATTCTCGCCACAGGCAGGACTTAATGTGACCTTGAAAAAGGAAGCCCGCAGCAAATGGATATCCATACTGAATGGTGGCATAGGGATGTCTTCTCCGTTATACGATGCTTCTGCATTTGCCATGCGCATCGCAGGGAAACGGCAAAACATGGCAACCGTAAGGGCAAACAATACCGGATGGAATCCGGCATCGCAAAGCCGGATACATACGGAAGATGCTATGTTTGACAGCCATAGTGAGGATGATATGTGGGAGGACTATATTGCGGTCAGGCAACTGTCTTCACCCATTGACGAACGACGTACGCGTGATAACTTTTCAACATTGGCAAACACGTCGGACTCATGGCATGTGGCCGACGGAAAGGATGTCAAGTTCAATCTTACGTATGAGTATGACAGGCTGGATGGTTTTGCGTGGAATGAGACCGATTATTTCGATGAACTTATCAGTACTTTCACGGAATGTAACGCCATGCAGACCCGTACACATCGCATAGGGAGCGGCTGGACTTTGCAGGTCAACCGTCCGACATTGTTTCTAAAGGATAATATTTATCTTGATGTCGAGCACAGCCATACAGCGTCAGATATTGGCGGGACAATGTCGGTTCTGCAAAAAGCTATGGCCAATTCATTCAGTGTGACGAATGACCTGCAATCAATAAAGCGCATCGGCAGTAATCTGCTTTCGGTATCATCGCGCAACAGATACACCGTCAAACACCAGACTTTGGATGTCAGGACGGACAAAGAAATGTTTCAAGACATTGCAGCAGGAGATTTCCGTTCGATAACGGAAGTCCGCTTCGGGAAAAGGAAGAACAGATGGAACCTATATGCCAAAGGAGGAATTGATTTCAACTATCATGGCATGAATAGTGATTTGCAGGGATTGGAGTATTCATACCCATCGGGAAGTGACATGAATTTTGTTTTGCTGAATACATACATTTCGCCGGAGGCTTCGTTTCAGTCATACAGATGGCTTTTCACTGTTTCGGCTCCGATAAGTTATGATTTGCATAGCATCGAAGATAAGACAGTTCGGGAAGGACGTACTACGAAGAATTATATGGCTGTCATCCCTTCGCTGTATCTCCGACATCAACTCAATGCGAAAACAGACGTTTCGGCACGACTGAAGTATTCCTTGACTCCGCCGAAGCCTGCCATGCAAATAAATAATGTTTTTATGAAAGATTTCCGTAATCTGTACCTGCCATGTTCGGTATTGGAATATGGAGGTGAAAGCAGTACTGTAATCAATTTCAGATACCGCAATCCCGTCACTTCGTTTTTCTTTAATATGACAGGAAAAGTGGGATGGGCATACAGTCCCCGTATGATTAGCCAGCAGTTCATCGGGAATTATATTCTTACCGGATATTCTCCCGCAAAGAGCGATAGCGAGAACTTTGCTGTCTATGGGAATGTCAGCAAAGGGTTGATGTCCGGAAAAGTCACATTGGGAATCGATGTCGGATATACAGGGGTACGGGCAACAACGATGAGGCAAGATGCAGTCACGCCGTACGTCTTTAGGGTCTTCTCCATACATCCCAATCTGAAAGGGAATCTGACAGATTGGTTCTCTACGGATTACCGGTTATTCTATGCAAACAATGCATTGGATATAAAAAACGCAGGCAAGACTGACTATGCCTCATTGAAGCAATACCTGACATTGATATTCATGCCTCATAAAAACTGGCATATTTCCACAGGAGCTGAACAGTATTATACCCGATTTTCTTCGGGAGCCTCTGCCAGTCTGGTATTGCTTGATGCTTCTGTCAGATGGACCGTATCTCCAAAGGTTGAACTAAGTCTGGTTGCAACGAATCTGCTGGACAAACGCGAGTACAGTTATACTGATTATGGCTTGTTGAGTGAGACGGATTATATGTATAGAATAAGAGGCCGCAATATAGTTGCAACTGTTCAGGTGCGGCTATGAGAAAATACTTTTCTTGCTCTACACAGCTTTTCAGGTATATTATTTCACATCCTTTTCTGGAGTGAATAGAGTACCGGTAGCACGTACTTTGGGGATATCTAAGGTAATATCTTTATTTATAATTAAATAGTGGCCAATAAACTCAAATCAACATCAGGAATGATAACGTCCGCAAGCTTATCTTCAACAAGGAATCCCATATAAAGCGGAATGGTGAGTATATCCCCCTCACGTCCTACATTATATTGTCCCAACTTGATTGCATTCTTGACATGATACACATCCTTGTTCTTCAGAACCGTAGTCATGCTTTTTGACTTGCCTGACTTTGCCTTGACTTCAAGGATAACGCATTCCCCTTTGAATCTCACCAAGAAGTCCAGTTCAAGACCACTATCCTTATGGAAGTAGTATAGCTTTTGCCCGGACTTACATAAGAAATCAGCCATTAGATTCTCAAAGATAGCCCCCTTGTATCCAAGAAGATTACCCTTCAAAATATCTGCCTGCGTGCCATAGTCGAGCATAGCCATAAGAACACCAATATCAGTGGTATATACTTTGAAACACTCTTTGATGGAATTACCCTCTAACGGCAGTTCCGTAATCTGTGTGTTATAGCATCTACGGACTATCCCTGCATCCTCCAGCCATTGGATACTACCGATATACTGCGAAGCCCTTCCGCCCTTCTTGACAATGGAATATTGGAATTTCTTGTTCTCTTTGGCTAATTGTTTCGGAATAGATTCAAAACATTCACGGATATTAGGCTTGTCCGCATCATCCGCATATTTAACCATATCCTCTTCGTATTCGGCTATAAGATTGCGTTGCACCTTATATATAAGTTCGATATTTTTGGTTTCAAGGAAACAGTTCACTACTTCCGGCAGACCTCCGATAATGACATATCTATACAGCAACTCCATCATTGCCTTGTGAATTCCATCGGGAACAGCATTTTCATTCTCAAAGCATGATTTGACCGCATCAATGACAGCTTCACTGATTCCATTTGCCCATAAAAACTCCTCAAAATCCAACGGATACATATCTATCACGGTTTCATATCCGACAGGAACAGAATCTTGTCCCTCCTCTTCGTTTTTCTTCCTGCTTTTGCCGTAGCCTTTCACTCCCAAAAGAGAACCCGTAGCAATAACATCAAAACGCCCGTCTATATGAAATGACTTTAAGGCTGTCCTTGCTTCCTTGCACTCCTGAATCTCATCAAGGATAATACAAGTTTTCCCCTCAATGAAACGACTACCTTGAATCAAAGCAGAGAGGTTGAGAATGATGGTATCGACATCTATATTGCCCGTAAAGGCAGACTTCTTATCCGATTCAAGTATGAAGTTCACATAGACCACACTCTCATAATTCTCTCTTGCGAATTTCTGGACAATATATGTCTTTCCGCATTGGCGGATACCTTTTATCACAAGGGGCTTTCTGTCCTCAGACTCTTTCCATTTAGCTAAATATGTTTCTATTCTCCTTTTAAGCATAGCTCAATCATATTCTTCCACTGGCAAAGTTACACTTTTTCCAGCGAATAATATTCGAATCGACACACTTTTTCAAACGAATAAATCGCATATAGCTACATTTTTCCCAATTCAGCCAATATCGTCATGGCACTTTGTTGCCTGATTTCGGGGATGGTGACCGGCAGGCTTATCGGATCCACGTAACTCTCATTGCAGATGCTTACTTTTAGAGCCTAAAATGAAGATGATACATCTTACAATGATAAGATGTATCATGTTGCAGCAGTAAGATGTATCATCTTATAAAGTGGTGATTTTTTCAGATAGATG
>JAUNIV010000043.1 GCA_030523385.1 Bacteroidales bacterium
CTGCCGATGCCCGAGACATGATCATGAATATCTTGAACTTCTATAATAAAGACATGTATAATCAATAATAATAACTGACTGATATGGCAAAGATAAAAGGTGCTATCGTGGTAGATACGGAACGGTGCAAAGGATGCAACCTATGCGTAGTGGCATGCCCGTTGCACGTCATAGAGCTGAATGCCAAGCAAGTGAATAAAAAAGGATACACGTTCGTACACCAGGTGCTGGAAGACACGTGTAACGGTTGCGCATCGTGTGCCACGGTTTGTCCGGACGGATGCATCACCGTATCTAAAGTAAAGGTAAACAATTAAAGAATACAGATATGGCAGAATAAGTGGTTTTAATGAAAGGAAACGAGGCCATAGCCCAAGCAGCCATCCGCATCGGAGTGGATGCCTACTTCGGCTACCCCATCACTCCCCAGTCGGAAATACTGGAAACACTGGCCGAAAAGAAACCGTGGGAAAGCACCGGAATGGTGGTGCTGCAAGCCGAAAGCGAAGTGGCTGCCATCAACATGGTGTATGGAGGAGCAGCCAGCGGAAAAATGGTAATGACTTCATCGTCAAGTCCGGGAGTGAGCCTGAAACAGGAAGGCATATCATACATAGCAGGTGCCGAACTGCCGTGCTTAGTGGTGAACGTGATGCGGGGAGGACCCGGATTGGGAACCATACAGCCAAGCCAAGCCGATTACTTCCAGACGGTGAAAGGAGGAGGACACGGTGACTACCGGCTCATAGCATTGGCTCCGGCGTCGGTGCAGGAAATGGCCGACTTTGTGGGACTGGCATTCGACCTGGCTTTCAAATACCGCAATCCGGCCATCATACTGGCCGACGGCGTGATAGGACAGATGATGGAAAAAGTAATATTGCCCGAACAAAGGAAGCGGCTGACTGATGAAGAAGTCATGGCACGCTGCCCATGGGCCACTACAGGACGGACCAACGGCCGGCGCCCCAATATCATCACCTCTTTGGAACTCGACCCTGCCGAAATGGAAAAACGAAACATCCATCTCCAACAGAAGTATGCCGAGATAGAGAGAAACGAAGTACGCTTCGAGGAATTGCAGTGCGAGGACGCCGAATACCTGATTGTGGCTTTCGGATCGTGTGCACGTATCGCACAGAAAGCTATGGAGATGGCACGTGCCGAGGGCATACGGGTAGGCTTATTGCGCCCCATCACCCTGTGGCCATTCCCGACACAAGCCATTGCCACACGCGCAACACAAGTGAAAGGCATACTCACGGTAGAGCTGAATGCCGGACAAATGATAGAAGACGTGCGGCTGGCCGTATCGGGCAGCGTACCTGTAGAACACTTCGGACGGTTGGGCGGCATCGTGCCGGATCCCGATGAAGTGATTGCGGCACTGAAAGAAAAACTAATGAAATAATGAGCCTCTATGAATACCGAATTGATTAGAAACATACTGAACATAGTTTTCATGGCGCTGGCACTGGCCGCCGTCATCACTTACTTTGTGGCAAGTGACTTCAAGATATTCATCTATGTTTGTGCTGCGGCCATCTGCGTCAAGCTGATAGAGTTCTTTCTGAGGTTCATGCTATAATAACTACGGAGGAAAACGTATGACAAGAGAAGAAATCATAAAACCCGAAAACCTGGTTTACAAGAAACCGTCTCTGATGAACGACAAGGCAATGCACTATTGCCCCGGATGCAGTCACGGAGTGGTACACAAGCTCATAGCCGAAGTGATAGAAGAGATGGGCATGGAAGAAAAAGTCGTGGGCGTATCGCCGGTGGGATGTGCCGTCTTTGCCTACAACTATCTGGATATAGACTGGCAGGAAGCTGCCCACGGAAGGGCACCCGCCGTAGCCACAGCCATCAAGCGCCTGTGGCCGGACCGACTGGTGTTCACTTATCAGGGCGACGGCGATTTGGCCTGCATCGGTACGGCCGAAACCATCCACGCACTGAACCGTGGGGAGAACATCACTATCATTTTCATCAACAATGCCATTTATGGCATGACGGGAGGACAGATGGCGCCCACTACCCTGATAGGCATGAAGACAGCCACTTGTCCTTACGGGCGCGACGTGGCCCTGCACGGTTATCCGCTGAAGGTAACGGAAATAGCCGCCACACTGGAAGGTACGGCATACGTCACCCGTCAGGCTGTACACACCGTGCCGGCCATACGCAAGGCCAAGAAAGCCATACGCAAGGCATTCGAGAACTCGATGAACGGCAAAGGCTCTAACTTAGTGGAAATCGTTTCGACCTGCAATTCGGGATGGAAGATGACTCCGCAAGCTGCCAATGAATGGATGGTGGAACACATGTTCCCCTTCTACCCGTTGGGTGATTTGAAAGACAAAGAATAAATTACGCACTATGAAACAGGAAATCATTATAGCAGGATTTGGCGGCCAAGGCGTATTGTCGATGGGCAAGATACTGGCCTACTCCGGACTGATGGAAAACAAGGAAGTGACGTGGATGCCGGCATACGGTCCCGAACAGCGCGGAGGAACGGCCAATGTGACGGTCATCGTGAGCGACGAGCGCATCTCCTCTCCCATCCTCAGCAAGTATGACACGGCCATCATTCTGAACCAACCTTCATTGGAGAAGTTTGAAAGCAAGATAAAGCCGGGCGGCATACTCATCTATGACGGCTATGGAATCATAGAGCCACCCACCCGCAAAGATATCCGCATCTACCGCATCGACGCCATGGATGCAGCCACGGAGAAAGGAATGGCCAAGACATTCAACATGGTGGTATTAGGCGGACTGCTGAAGTTATGCCCCATCGTGTCCATAGAGAGTGTGATAAAGGCACTGCACAAGACATTGCCCGAACGACACCACAAGCTGATACCCATGAATGAAGAAGCCATACGCATGGGCATGGAAATTATAAAGGAAGCAGAATAACACCTTTATAAATAAAAGAATAATAAAAGGGTGCGCTTTTCCAATGTGAAAAGCACGCCCTTTTATTTTTATATTGTATCTTTGCGGCATTATGAAAAGAATAGTCTCGTTTATTTTTCTTATCTTTCTTTGTTGCTCAAGCTACGTGGCCGCGCAGCAAAGACTGTCCAATCAGTATGGCTCTTCGGCAAGCGGACTGGACAGGGGCAACTATGACCGTAACGGAAACCCCATAGACACCACAGCCGTGGTAGATGCCAACACCATTCCCATCGGGCTTTATGCATGGAAAGTAGATAGCCGGTTCGGCAATGTCACCTACGTCCCCATAGATACCTTGCAACATCAGTTTCAGAACTCAAACGACGTAGGGGGAATAACCGGACAGTACAACTATTTGGGCAATTTGGGTTCACCCAGACTGACACGCATATTCTTCGACAGGCGTGACCCGAGCCAGTATCTCTTTACTGACCCATACGACTTCTGCGTGCTACGCCCCGAAGATGTGACTTTCACCAATACGCTCTCACCATTCACCAATCTGAGTTACTACAAAGGAGGAAGCAGCCGATACGGAGAAGAGCGGTTCAAATCCTACTTTGCTATCAATGCCAACAAGAAGTTGGGATTCGGGTTCTACATAGACTACATCTACGGACGCGGACTCTACACCAATCAATCTACGGCACTGTTCAACGGCGGACTGTTCTCCAGCTATCGGGGAGAAAAGTATGACATGCACTTCATATTCAACAACGACAACCTGAAGATGGCCGAAAACGGCGGTATAACGGACGACCGCTATATTACAAGCCCATTGGATATGGCCGAAGGAAAGAAAGAATATTCTTCCAGCGAAATCCCGACCAGATTGAATCAGATTTGGAATCACAACACCAGTTATCATGCTTTCCTGAGTCATCGCTATAACTTAGGATTCTACAAGGAAAAGACGGACAGCGTAAGTGCGGATTCGGTGAAGACTACAGAGGTGTTCGTGCCCGTCACCAGCTTCATACACACGGTGCAGGTGGATTTGAACAACCGCAAATACATCTCTTACGATTACAATCAGAACAACCAATATTTTGAGCACAATTATTTGGGCACCGACTCCATTGACAACACCAAACGGACTTCGGTAAAGAATACCATCGGCATTGCCTTGCAAGAGGGGTTCAACAAATGGGCACAGGCAGGACTGACCGCCTTCCTGAGCTATGAGTTCCGCAACTTTGCACTGACAGACACTACCGATGTGCAAGGAGGACGGGTAATAGACCACTTCAAGGAAAGTTCCTTATCCATCGGTGGAGAGCTGTCGAAGAAGCAAGGAAAGCTGTTGCACTATAATGTATTGGGCGAGATAGCCATTGCCGGAGAAGATGCCGGACAATTCAGCGTGGAAGGCAAAGGAGACTTGAACGTAAAGCTGTTTGGCGATACCGTGAGACTGGATGCCAACGTCTTCGTGAAGAACCAAAACCCGGTGTTCTACTACCGGCACTTCCAGTCCAAACATTATTGGTGGGACAACAACGACCTTTCCAAGATATTCCGCACGCGCATAGAAGGCAAGCTCACCATAGACAAATGGGGAACGCAACTACGCGCCGGAGTGGAAAACATCAAGAATTATACCTATCTGGCCAATACAAGCACCCCCATCACCGGAGCCGAAGGAGAGATTACGGGATTCAAGAACAATGCCGCAGTCTTTCAGCATTCGGGCAACATACAGGTGTTCAGTGCTATCTTGAATCAAAGGCTTCGGGCAGGTATCTTCCACCTGGATGCCGAAGTGGCTTATCAAAAAACAAGCGAGGCAGACGTGCTTCCGCTGCCGGAACTGTCGGCATACGGCAACCTGTATATGAAATTCGGACTGGCCAAGAAAGTGTTGCAAATAGAGATGGGAGCCGATGCACGCTACTTCAGCAAATACTATGCACCGGACTATTCGGTAGCCATGGGACAGTTCTACAACCAGAACCCGAACGAGAAGATAGAGATAGGAGGATTCCCGGTAATCAATGTATATGCCAATCTGCACCTCAAGCGCACCCGGTTCTTTGTCATGATGTATCACATCAATGCCGGATCGGGCACATCGAACTATTTCTTAGCTCCCCACTATCCCATGAATCCGCGCATGTTCAAGTTCGGCCTTTCGTGGAACTTCTTTGACTAACTTCATCTTGCATAGCCATGAAGAAATATGCGAAATATCTGCTGATAGCCTTTGTAGCGGTGTTGCTCTACACCTTCTTCTTCAGAGAGCAAGAAGACAGGAATGAACATGCCCCACGCGATTATGCCGAAATAATCCGGTCGGGTACTCTGCGTGCCGTGACCGAATATAACTCCATCAGCTTCCATGCAGAAGGAGACAGTGTGGCAGGATTCCACTACGAACTGGTCAACGCGTTCGCCCGAAGCAAAGGACTGACGCCGGAGATTACTCCCGAGATGAGTTTTGCCAACAGTCTGAAAGGAGTGCAAGAAGGGAAATACGACATACTGGCAAACAGCGTGGCAGTGACCAGCGCATCGAAAGACTCCCTGCTCTTCACGCAGCCCATCCTGCTGAACAAGCAAGTATTGGTGCAACGCAAACCGCAGGCAGATAAGGACAGCGCAACATACGTGCACAGCCAACTGGAGCTGGCAGGCAAAACCCTGCATTTGGTCAAAGGCTCTCCGGCCATCTTCCGCATACACAATTTGGGCAACGAAATAGGCGACACCATCTACGTGAACGAAGTAGAAAAGTATGGACAAGAGCAACTGCTCGCCATGGTGGCATACGGCGATATAGACTATGCCGTGTGCGACGAGAGCATTGCGGAGGCATCTTTGGCCGACTTCCCACAATTAGACATAGAAACGGCAATCAGCTTCTCGCAGTTCTACTCATGGGGAGTGAGCAAACATTCACCCGTATTGTTAGACAGCCTGAATGCCTGGTTAGACAGCTATATCCATACAGCCGAATTTCATGCACTTTACAAGAAATATTATAAACACTGATTTTTTCAACATCCTTATTCAACTAAAACATTCATCGCCATGATACATTTAGATAAAGTGAAATGGGGCTTCATCGGTTGCGGAGAAGTAACGGAAAAGAAAAGCGGACCCGCCTTTGCCATGATTGAAGGGTCTGAAGTGATAGCCGTCATGAGCCGCGACAAGGAAAAAGCAGAATCATACGCCCGTCGTCACCACATCAGCCGCTGGTACACAGACCCGCAACAACTGATAGGCGATGAGGACGTGAATGCCATCTACATAGCTACCCCTCCCTCCTCTCACGCCACCTTTGCCATTATGGCCATGAAGGCAGGAAAGCCGGTGTATATAGAAAAGCCCATGGCAGCCAGCTACGAAGATTGCGCCCGCATCAACCGCATCTCGCAAGAAACGGGCATCCCCTGCTTTGTGGCCTACTACCGGAGATACCTGCCATACTTCCGCACCGTGAAGAAGATGGTGGACGAAGGAAAGATAGGACGCGTCATCAACATACAGATACGCTTCGCACAGCCCCCACGGGCTTTGGACTATAACAGCACCAACCTGCCGTGGCGTGTACAACCCGACATAGCCGGAGGCGGTTATTTCTATGACCTGGCTCCCCACCAGTTGGATTTGTTGCAAGAGATGTTTGGTTGCATCCTGGAAGCGGAAGGCTACAAGAGCAACCGGGGAGGGCTTTATCAGGCCGAAGATACCATCAGCGCCTGCTTTAAGTTCGATTCCGGCTTGCCCGGTTCAGGCTCCTGGTGTTTCGTGGCACACGAATCGGCTAAGGAAGACCGCATTGAAATCATCGGTGATAAGGGAATGATATGTTTCTCCGTATTCACATACGCCCCCATCGCCCTGCATACCGAAAACGGACGAGAGGAATTCCTGCCCGAGAATCCGCCGCATGTGCAGCTTCCGCTGATCAAAGCAGTGGTGGAACATTTGCAAGGAAAAGCCATCTGTACTTGCGATGGTATCAGTGCTACACCCACTAATTGGGTGATGGACCGCATCCTGAACAAACTTTAAACACCTTTGTCCCCACATTCCTTGCCCATGAAATTGCGAAACCTTTGTATGCTGTGTCTGTGCTCTTTATTCTTTCTTCCCACGCTCCACGCGCAGGAAGAGAAGAAAGACACGACCCTCTTGCCGCCACCACCGGTGGCAGAAAGCAACAGAGGAGTAATAAGCACATTGGTCACACTGACCGACGGCATAGCCACCACCGTGCGCCACACAGGGCGGAAGATACGCAAGGTGGGCCGGGAATTCAATGCCATAGATACGAACTACATAGCTCCCAACCTCTACAATCTGGCTTTCATGCTGGAACACAGCAGCTGGTATGAACACTACCGATTGGGCAGCAAGACAGACAACGGCGAGCAGAGCCTCAACTTCTCTCCCAACCCCAGTTTCAAGTTGGGCGTTTACTTCGGGTGGCGATGGATATTCTTAGGATATGCTTTCGATGTGCAGGACATTTTCGGAGGTCATAAGAACAAAGCGAAGAAAACCGAATGGGTACTGAACCTGTATAGCTCCAAATTCGGCGTGGACTTGTATTACCGCAAGACGGGAAGTGACTTCAAGATACGTTCGGCCAATGGATTTGATTTGAACTCTTCCATCAAGAACACGGACTTCGACGGACTGCAAAGCAAAATCAAGGGACTGAATGCCTACTGGATATTCAACTACAAGAAGTTTTCTTATCCGGCAGCCTACAGCCAATCTACCAACCAACTGCGCAATGCAGGTTCGCTGATGGCAGGCTTCTCTTACTCCCAACACAACATTTCCTTCGACTACGACAAGCTGCCCTTCGAGGTAAGGAACCAGCTGCAAGATGCTCTGCTTTTCAGGAAAGTGAAGTATTCGGACTACAGCATACACGTGGGTTACGGATATAATTGGGTCTTCAAGAAACATTGGCTGGCCAATCTGTCCCTCCTGCCCGCTATTGCTTACAAGAAATCGAAGATAGACGATGCACCCACGACAGACCACCACTGGATGCAAGACATTAACTTCGACCTTATCACCCGTGCAGGCATCGTCTATAACACAAGCAAATATTTTGCCGGAGCTTCCATGGTGATGCACACGTATGACTACCGGCAGAAAGACTTCTCGCTGACCAACACCTTCGGCATTGTGCGTGTGTATGCAGGATTCAACTTCTGGAAAAAAAAGACGTACCGGAAGGACCGTTAAGGAACCTCCCGATACGCTCATGAAAACAAAGATTAGCTATATTAGACTCACAATTTTAAAAGCGGGCACCTATTGTCAGCAATAACTGATGGCGTGTATTGTCCACCTTCGTAGCCGGAAGATAGACGTTGGAACCCGACACTTCCATCATATCGGTAAATGCATAGAAGTTGGATTTATACAAATCACACTTGTACGCAACGTCAGCGTAAATAAGTTTTCCGCGGTATCCTAATCCCACAGCAAACGTATGCCGGGCTTTCTGATTCTCGTATTCCGTATCGGTACGGGTATCATCGGGTACCAAATATTTATAGACATCATCGCCCTGATTGAACATAGCCGTGCTATAATTATATCCGGCACGCACACTGAAAGCCGGAGAAACTCTTGTCTCCATGCCCAAACGAAGCGTATGCACACCCTTCAGATTATAATCTATTTCCTCATTAGACACCACAATGTCACTTCCATCGGGGGTTTTGAACTTAGCCGAAGAATAATCAGAATACTCATATTCAGCTCCCACGGCCATGATTCCGGACAGGGTAGTTCCCATGCTCACATTAAACTTCCACGGAGTGATGAGCTGATAGTCTGACACATAGTCACGCCCCATCGCACCGTAAGTGTCTTGCTCAAACACCTTCTCGCTGTCGATAGCGTTGATAGAAGCAGCCATATAAGCCGAATAAACATCGGTCAGGTTGTACCACGTGGGAGTATGTACAGCCACACCTATTCTGAAAGGAGAATTTTCGAAGGGTAACACAATGGCACCCAACTTGAAATCAATACCCGTTCCTTCCGTGTGAAACCAGTTTTCCAACGTATATCCGTCGCTGCTGATGCCCGTATCAAAAGATTCCGAATAAGAAGAATAACGATTATAATTCACATCATACACGCCCAATGTGGCTCCCACATAAAAACGGTCATGGAAATTGAGGGCTACATTGAAATCATACTGGTTGATGCCTCCTTCCTCATGGCTGTAATAATTATTGGCCAGTCCGTCCAGTCCTGCCGGAGCACCATTGAACCAATCTACCACTCCCGTACGGCCTGCCATCTTGGCCAAAGTAGATACATTTCTCCAATTTGAATCCGTATAAGGATTGGCTGCATCAAGCAAATCGGCGAAATCCTGCTCATCGGTAATGTTGTCAGACAATACGCCTGCTATCTGATAGCTCTGTGAAAAACCATCCAGATTACCACCCATCTCAAAAACCCGGTTGAGGTTCTTGCTCTTGTGATAATTGAATCCAAAGTTCACGTAGCGCAGCGGTGTGTGGTTGCCTATCTTGGTGCTATACACAAAGCCCACCTGGTCAAAAGAGCCGCGATACCTGTTATCTTTCATATATGTTTGGTTGAAAGAACTTTCGGCAGATGTATTATTGAAACCAAAGGACAGAGCCACATCGTTGCTACGATAGATACCGATACCGGCAGGATTGGTGCTCATCACCGATATATCTCCTCCCAAAGCCCCCATGGCACCGCCCATGCCCACAAAGCGGGCCGTACCATTGAGTTCACTTCCTGCAAAGCGGGCGGCATCATAGGCTGTCTGTGCATGTAGGCTACCGACAGCCAGCAATGCGCCCCACATTATGATAAATTTCAAAGTCTTCATACGTACTGATACATTTCCTGTTATATACCTGTTATTATATTATCTTCTGCGTCCGCCACCTGCGCCTCCACCCGAAGAGCGGGAAGAACCGCCTCCTGAACTATAACTGCTGCGCGAAGAAGAACTGCTTCCTGTGCTGTAAGAACTGCGGCTGTTGGTCGTCGTGCTTCTATTATACGAATTGGTGGTACGGCTCTGCGTGCCTGTTCCCTGATAAGTGCTCCGCGTGCTGCTGGGACGTGAATAAGTGGACGATGAACTCTTTCCGTAGTTATTCGGACGAGTGTAGCCCGTAGAACTACCTTCTGCGCTCCGGCTCGGACGGGTATATCCCGAAGCCGAACGGATGCTCTGTGTGCGTGTCATGATTCTGCCCGAATTATCGACAGACGAAGATGTGTTGGGACGCACAGCGTTGGCACCCGATGTGGAGTTCACTACCCTTCCTATCGTGGAAGACGAACGTACATAGCCCGTGCGGTCGGAACGTCCGCTTGCCGTAGCCGGACGGATGGAAGATGACGTATTTCCTCTTCCTACGGTGCGTCCGGTAGAAATGCCCGAATAGCGTCGCATGCCTGCCCATCGGTTGTCTCTCACTCCGTTGATGCGGCTGCTTGATATATCATTGCGATAAGAAGGTCTCCATCCGTGACCGCCTCCCCAATGTCCGCCTCCCCATGCATAGTGGGGGAAATGATGATGATGGTTCCAGGCCCAATAGCCGCCCCAGTAGCCACCCCACCAGCCTAATCCGTACCAACTGTCATAGTACCACGGTGAGTGCCATCCCCAATAAGTCCAACTGCTGCCATAAGGATAGTTCCATCGCCAGTCCCACCACAAGCGGTTGGTGTAAGTGGGGAAGATATAGGCATACATTCCGTCGTCATACACATTCCAGTCCCACGACGGATAGGCTCCATACACCACATCCCAATAAAGCGGACTGCTCACGGGTATGGCATAACGCGGATTGCGGAAACGGATAATACGCATGGCATATTCGTAATCATCCTGCGACCCCTCGAATCCATTCACCCACTCGCCTCTTTCGTTCAACGGTTTTTCCTCGATATACAAGGTATCATTTTCCATTGAGAACCTATTTTCACGTGAAGTATAACGGCGATTATACTCATCAACATCGCGCACGCGGCCTTTCACGTCCTTTATCACCACCGGCGGAGCAGAAACAGTCTGCACGGTAGTAGTTTCGGTCTGCACCGGGTTCACCGTTTTCGTCTCCTGCTTCTTCACCTCTTCCTTCTTCTCGGTTTTCTTCTTGGGGATGAAATAAAGGTCGTCGCCGGCGCTCTGTGCCATTGCCCACAGGGGCAGACACACCATCATAAGCGAAGCTAATACAATCTTTTTCATACTCGTTATTGTTTTTATTTGTTGCTGAAATCTTCTTTTCTCGATGCAAAGATAACCAATGGGTGAAAACAAAAATAGAGAAAATCCCTATTAGTTGGTAGGGATTTCCCTATTTGTGCGAGCAGGCAGAAAAACTATCGGCCTCAGCCCCGGCTGTTCAGGCTGTTGGAATCGGGATTCATTTTCTTCACCATATCCTTCACGTCCTGTTTTCCATCGTCTCCGTAGAGTCCCATTTGCTGTCCGGGGAGCGATTGCTTTGCGTTCTGCAAGGTTACATTCTTCGCCTTGCAGCTTGTTTTCTTTTCATTATCCATATTGTTCTATAGTTAAAGTTTAGGTTTGTACTGATATAACAAGGAGTGTAGGGAAATGGTTCATTGTATAGTTTATTCTTGCTACCGTTTTCTTGTGCCCCCAATCATCAAATGTCATCGGCATATTATCAAAATCATTTTTCCCCGGTAT